>DASXKG010000072.1:0-6384 GCA_036496965.1 Variovorax sp. | reverse complement strand
TGGCCGAGGCCCCGTCCACCGCCGAAAGCCCGACACGCAACGCGCAGTCATCCGGCCCGGATTCCTGCATGTTCACGACCGATCACCCTGCCTTGTAGCCGCAGCTGCGCGCCGCTCGGGCGCCGATGGTCAGTGGAGGGTCGGGCGAATGTTGCATGATCGAGGCTGCGGCATCCTCTCCATGCGACATAGGCCGGACGGGCTGACCGACTGAGGGGACGGCCTTTCGCGTGTGCGCCATGGAGATGGAAGACAGATGACAAGACTGATCGTGCTGCAGAAGAATGGCTCGGCCAAGCAGGTCAATGTGCTGGGAAGCCCATTCATGATCGGACGCTCCGACGCCTGCGACCTGCTCCTGGACAATCAGCTCGTGAGCCGCTCGCATGCGGTGATCGAAACGGCAGGCGACGCCATCGCGATCCGGGACCTACAGAGCCACAACGGAACCTTCGTCAACGGGGAGCGGGTGCAAACGACGGCCCTGAAGAACGGCGACGAGATCCGCATCGGCGGCTATCAGATCCGTTTTCTCTCCAGATCCGGCCCGATCGCCGATGCCGAAGCGCTGCGGCTGGTCACGGTGCCCGGCCGGCTGACGGACATCGATCTGCAGCGCCTCGGCTCGAAGTAGGACCTGTTCACGCCCGATACACGCCATTCGGCTGATTCCCCTGCCCGATTTGTCGAGGCACAGTGCATGCTCGACGATTGCAGGAGAGCGCGATGGACTCAGAAGTTTTCACACTGGTCGCCCTGGCGGTGCTGGTCACCGGTGGCTGGCTGATCGAGCTGTTCGGCCACCCTGCGAGGACGGCGCTCGAGCGCAAGATGACGATCCAGATCAAGAAATCGGTGGAGACCATCCGCGGCGCGCCCTTGCCCTGAGCCACGGAACTCTGCGGCGCGGGCCGTGCGGTTTCCGTGAACAATAGCGGCCATGCCCATCCGCAGCCTCGTCGGCCATCTCAAGATTTGCGACAGACAGATTCTCTGGGCCGATGAAGATGCCCACGCGCTGCTCGACTTCCCGTCGGGCGCTCTCACGGACATGCCCTCCAGCGACGTGCTCACGGCCGCCGCTGCCGCTGCGATGCAGGTTCCCGCGCGTGGCGCGGTCGACGGCCGCCAGCTCGTTCTGCGCGCCGGACACGGCCGCAGCATCCTGGTGGACGCGCGGGCCGAGCGCATGGAAGACGGTTGCCTGCTATGGTCCTTCACCCTCTCGGCCCGGGGCACGCGTGGGCAACGCCTCGACCTGCTGTCACGCCACGACGCATTGACGCGGCTGCCGAACCGGCTGCCGTCGATCGAGGAACTGAGCGTGGCGACCACGCGCGACGGCGAGGCCGAGCGACTGCTGGCCGTCTGCTACCTCGACCTGGACCGTTTTCGCGACGTCAACGAGGCCTTCGGGCCGGTGGGCGGCGACGCCGTGCTGCGCGAGGTGGCGCGCCGCCTGAAGGCGGCCGTGCCGACCGACGCCGTCGTGGCCCGCGTCGGCGGCGACGAGTTCGCCCTCGCGCTATTCATCCAGGGCGAGGCGCAGTGCGCGCAGCTGCTCGACCAGATCCTGGCCCGGCTGGCGCATCCCTTCCGGCTGCAGGATCGCTCGACCCGGCTGCACACCAGCGTCGGCGTGGCGCTGATGCACACGGGCGAGCAGCCGACCGAGGTGATGCTGCAGCACGCCCAGCATGCGGTCTTCTTTGCCAAGCGGGCGGGGGGCAGCAAGATCCATTTTTTCGATGCCGGCCAGGCGCTCGAGGAGCAGCACGAGCTGCAGATCCGCGAGCGCATCAAGAGGGGCCTCGCCAAGCATGAGTTCGTGCTGGCCTACCAGCCCAAGGTCGACATGATGTGCGGCCGGGTGACCGGGTTCGAGGCGCTGGTGCGCTGGCAGCATCCCGAGCGCGGGCTGTTGGCACCGGCCGCCTTCGTGCCGCTGATCGAGGACCACGAAATGGTGGAGCAGCTGGGCGACTGGGCGCTCGGCCAGGCGGTCAGGCAGGCGGCGCAATGGCTGGATGCGGGCATCAAGACCTCGATCGGCGTCAACATCAGCCCGCGCCATCTGCTGCGGCCGGATTTCATCGAGCGGCTGCGGATCCATCTGGCGCGCTATCCGAAGCTGCACGCCGGTGTGCTGGAGCTCGAGATCCTGGAGACCACTGCGATCAAGGACTTCGCCGCGGTGAGCGAGTTCATCGGCGCCTGCAAGGAGCTGGGCGTGCCGGTGATCATGGACGATTTCGGCACCGGCTATTCGTCGCTGACCTACCTGCGCGAACTGCCGGTGGATGCGCTCAAGCTCGACCAGTCCTTCGTGCGCGGCATGCTGGACGACCCGGAGGACGAAGCGATCATCCGCGGCATCCTGGTCATGGCGCGCGGCCTGGGGCGCGAGACGATCGCCGAAGGCGTGGAGTCGATCGCCCATGGTGACGCCCTGATGGCGCTGGGCTGCACGCTGGGGCAGGGCTATGGCATATCCAAGCCGCTGCCGCCCGAGGCCGTGCCCGAATGGATCGCCGGCTTCGAACGCGCGCCGCCATGGGGCCGGGCGCCGCACTGCTGATGATCCGGCGCCCGGCCGTCGGGCCTTACAGAAGCGGCGTGTAGGGTGAACTCACCGGCTTGAGCGACATGCCGCTGCCGCCCGGCGCGCCCAAGCGGCCGATGTTGCCCAGCATGTAGCGCAGGTAGGCGCTGACCGCGACCTGCCGATAGTTCTGCGCGTTGTTGAAGACCAGCGCCCCGCCCAGGTAGAGCTGGGGCGCCACCTCGTACTCGAGCACGCCGCCCAGGTTGTAGGCAATCCCCGTGTGGCTGTTGGACGGATAGAAGCCCGTGAAGATCGCCTGATTCAGGCCCAGCCGGGTGGCATTGGCGACGGCGGCCGCGGCACCGGCCTGCAGCGCCGGGTCGGTCGGGAAATAGGGCGAGGCGTCCTCCTTGAACGACTGCACGCCGAGCGAGGCGTTCAGTCGCCAGGCAAGCCGGTCGTCCCGCCCGGTCCAGTCCACGGGGAAGGTCACGCTGGTGTAGTTCTCCGGGCTGAAGTAGCCGCCCTGGCCGAAGGTGAAGAAGCTCAGGTTCTTGTCGTAGGCGAGCAGGTCCACGTTCATCCCCGTCGTGAGCGAGGAACTGGCCTGGCTCAGCAGGTGCACGTAGACACCGCCGCCGAGCTCGTAACGGCTGTTGTCCTCCACGTTGTGGCCGGTGACCGAATAGGCGGAGCCGTAGCCGTAGAAGCCCAGCTTGCCGTCGTCGCGCGTCATGTCGAGTCGTCCACCGGTGGCCACCACGCCGCCCCAGGTCTGGCCGGTGCGGGTGTCTTCGGTACCGGCAAAAGACAACAGGCTGTCCGTCACCGCCTGGCGCGAGAGGTCGGCCTTGAAGCTGACCTTGTCGGTGATCGATCCGCTGTAGGCGAGGTTGCCCACGGCATTGACCTCCTTGAATCCCAGCGGCGTGGTGCCGATGCTGGCGTTCAGGTTCTTGCCCTCGTAGCCGACGCTCAGGCCCACGCCGCTGGCCTTCTGCGATTCGGGCGCAGGCACGAGACCGGAAAACTGGTTGATCGCGGCTTGCGGGCCGCCGCCGAAACGGCTGGTGGTGCCGTAGTCCTGCGCCATCGTGCCGTTGTCGAGCACCGTCGGCGTGGCGGTGACGACGATCTTGCCGTTGCCGGCCGGGAAGCGGGCCTCGATCGGCACTTCCACGTCCCACAGCTTGCCGAGCCCTGCCTCGCCGGCCCGGTTGCGGACCACGCTCCCCATGTCGAGCGTCGTGCTGCGCTCGGATTCGATGTCCTGCAATTCGGCCCGCAGCGGGTTGGTGGCGGCTTGATCGGCAGCCAGGTTGACCGCGCCGGCTGCACGGCTCTCGGCCGCGACGGCCGCGCGAAGGTATTCCTCGGCCTGCTGGTTGTCGCCGGCATTGCGGTAGACGCGGCCGGCCGCGGCCAGCACGCGCGACTGGTCCGGCGCGATCTTCAGCGCCGCCTGCGCGTAGCTTTCGGCATCGCGGTTGGCGCCCAATGCGCTGGCGCTGGCGGCGGCGGCGATCAGTGCATCGACGTCATCGGGATGGCGCTGCAGGATGCGCTGGTAGAGCGCCAGCGCCTGCTTCTCGTCGCGCGCGGCCGAATAGAGCCGCGCCCGCGCGCTCAGTACCTGCGGATCTTCCGGCCGCTCGGCCAGCAGGGGCGCCATCGCTTTGTAGGCGGCTTCCAGGTTGCCAGCCTCGCGCAGGGCATCGGCCTGGCGCAGGCTGAAGGCCACGCGCAGGCTGTCGTAGTCGGCGCGCTGCGCGGTCGTCATGCTGGCCGGCTGCAGTTCGCGCAGCACGGCCGACAGTTCGGTGTCCTGCTTCGTCTTGAGGAGGATCGAGGCGTACAGCAGGCGGTCGCCGATGCTCGGGTTGGCATTGCGCGCCAGCAACTGCCGGCTCATGGCCAGGGCCCGCGGCGCGTCGCCGATGTCGGCATAGGCGACGGCGAGCTGACCCTGGAGTTCGGGCGGGATGTCGCTGCCGAGCCCGGCCTGGGTCTGCGCCAGCAGGTCGCGGGCCGCCGCGACCTGGCCATGGCGCGCCAGCGCCTGGGCCTGCTGGGCTTGGGCCGCGGCCCACAGGCGGTGCTGCAGCAGGGCCATGTCGCGCGTGCGCGAAGCGGCGGGAATGCGGTCGAGGTACTGCAGGCCGGCTGCCGGATCGTCGGCGTCGGCAGCGAACAGGGCGCTGGCGTACAGCGCATCGGGCATGTCGCGCTGTGACATCAGCAAGCCGTCCATCACGCCGCGGGCCTGGGCCATCAGGCCTTCGCTGCGGTAGATGTTGGCCAGGTCGAGCCGCACCCAGGGGCTGTCGGGTGCGGCGAGCATCGCGTCTTCCAGCGTCAGCCGGGCACCCGCGCTGTCGCCGGCGGCGAGTTGCGATCGGGCCTTGGCGCGTGCCGCTTCCACGCGCATGTCCTGCAGACTGCCGATCTGGCTGGCCTGCTCCGGCGTCAGGCGTCTGGACAGGGCCATCGCCTCGTCGCTGCGGCCCTGGCGGGTATAGACGCTGAGCAGGCCGCGCAGCGCCTGGATGTCGTTGGGCTTGCTTTCCAGCGCCAGCGCATAGCCTTGCTGGGCGCCGGCCAGGTCGCCGTTGGCCAGGCGCAGGTCGGCCAGCGCGATCTGGCCGACGGTCTGGCGCGGGTCCAGCTTGACGGCGCGCTCGAGCAGGCCCTGGGCAGCGCGCGTGTCGCCCCGGCTGCGCGCTGCGTTGGCCTGCCCGATCAAGTTCCAGTAGGTGGCGCTCTGCAATGCGGAGGCCCACTTGCGGCCGCCGTTCCTGGACGCCTGCTCGAGCAGTTGCTGCGCTTCGGCGAAGCGCTCCTGCTTGAGGCGGATCAGCCCCAGCCCACCGAGGGCTTCGGCATCGCCGGGCTGCACTCGCAGGGCCTCGTGGAAGCGCTGTTCGGCGGTGGCCTGGTCGCCGCGGTCCAGGGCCTTGAACCCTTCACCCAGGGGTTGGGCCGCTGGTGATGCGGCTTCGGCCGTGCGCGCCGCGGTCAGGCCATCCAGGCGGGCCTGCAGCGCCGGGTCGGGCTGGCTGGCCAGGTAGTCGCGGTAGAGGCCGGCATCGGCTTCGCGCGCGTCCAGCCAGATCAGCGCCTGGCGCCAACCGGCGCGGGCCGCGCTGCCGATGGCGCCGGGTTGCCCGGCCAGCTCGGCCAGGCTGTGGATGCCTTCGCGCCGGGTCGGTTCGCGGTAGGTCAGCAATTGCGCCAGCGCGAGCTTGTCGCTGAGATTGTCCGGATGGTCCTTGACCAGCTGTTCGAGGCCCTTGTGGCCTTCCTCCCAGCCTTGCGGCGTCCCGCCCAGCAATTGGTCGTATTCCAGCGCCAACGGCTCGGGCGGCGGCCCGCCGCCGAAGATTCTGCGGTAGATCTGCAACGCCTCCGCGACACGTCCCGCCTGGGCCGCGGCGCGGGCGCGCTGCAGGTCGGTCTGCGGCGTTCCGGGCTGTTGCGGCACAGGCGTGCCGCGCGCGTCGGTCGGATGCGCGGTGTGCAGCCGAGCGATCCAGCTGCGCGCGGCGTCGGCATTGCCGCGCGCCAGTTCGACCTGCGACATGCCATACATCGCGTCCGCGGACTGCGGGTCCACGGTCAGCAGCTTGCGCCAGCTCTCTTCGGCGAGGTCGGCCCGGCCCATGCTCTGCCAGTAGTTGCCTTGTTCGATCAGCGCGGTCCTGGCTTCGGCCTGCGCCTGTGCCTGCGCCGGCACCGCCACGGCGATCGCGCCGGCCAGGCCGAGACAGCCGAGCAGGCGCCGGGCGCCGCGCCGCCTCAGGCGAGTTGGGTCGATGGACATAGCAGTCTCCAATGGGTTT
>DASXKG010000071.1:0-1633 GCA_036496965.1 Variovorax sp. | reverse complement strand
TGGCACGCCGGCCGCGTTGAAGGCTTCGCTCGACGCGATGCTGACCCGCAGGCTGTCGGCATCGGCTGGCGTGATGTCCGTGAGCTCGATTTCTGCGCGCAACGGCTCGCCGAGCGCCGACAGCACGTTCAGCCGTCCGAGTGCCACCGCGCCGGCATCGACCGTGAATGCGCCCAGTGCGAGCGCCACCGCCGCGCTGAGCAGGCTGAGCCGGTTCCGCGCGGGGGCTGCAGTCGGGGCAGTGGCCGAAGGAGGGGCCGCAGGCAACGGTTGTCGTGTCATGCTTGGTAGGGGGCAGCTCGGCCCAAAGTGTAAGGGGACGTTAACATCAAGACCCTGCACTGACAAGGCGACAAGGCTTATCTACCCAGTGCGTGCAAACTTCGTCATGCATTCGTCGTTGCGGTACAGCAACGGCGCCGCGCCCCGCCGGCGCCTGGTTGCGGTTGTTCAGGCCTCCAGAAGGATGCGCAGCATGCGGCGCAGCGGCTCCGCAGCGCCCCACAGGAGCTGGTCGCCGATGGTGAAGGCACCCAGGTATTCCGGCCCCATCGCCAGCTTGCGGATGCGCCCGACCGGAATGGTCATGGTACCGGTCACGGCCACCGGCGTCAGGTCCTTGACGGTGGCCTCGCGGGTATTGGGCACCACCGTGACCCAGTCGTTGTCGGCTGCGATGAGCGCTTCGATGTCCGCCACGGGCACGTTCTTCCTGAGCTTGAAGGTCAGCGCCTGGCTGTGGCAGCGCATGGCGCCGACGCGCACGCAGAAGCCGTCCACCGGCGTGGAGGCGGTGCCGAAGGCCGCACCCTGGCCCAGGATCTTGTTGGTCTCGGCGCCGCCCTTCCATTCTTCCTTGCTCATGCCCCACTCGGCGTCGCCCGAGCGCTTGCCGATTCCCAGATCTTTGTCAATCCACGGAATCAGGCTGCCGCCGAGCGGAACGCCGAAATTGGCCGTCTCGGCCGCGCTCAGGGACTGCTGGCGGGCCAGCACCTTGCGGTCGATTTCGAGGATCGCCGACTTCGGGTCGTCGAGCAGCGCGCGCACCTCGGCGTTCAGCGTGCCGAACTGGGTCAGCAGCTCGCGCATGTGCTGGGCGCCGCCGCCCGAGGCCGCCTGGTAGGTCATGCTGGTCATCCACTCGACCAGGCCAGCCTTGAACAGGGCGCCGACGCCCATCAGCATGCAGCTGACGGTGCAGTTGCCGCCGATCCAGTTCTTGCCGCCCTTGGCCAGCGCGTTCTGGATCACCGGCAGATTGACCGGATCGAGCACGATGATCGCGTCGTCCTTCATGCGCAAGGTGGAGGCGGCATCGATCCAGTGGCCCTTCCAGCCGGCGGCGCGCAGCTTCGGGAAGACTTCGGTGGTGTAGTCGCCGCCCTGGGCGGTGATCACGATGTCGCACCTCTTGAGTGCGTCGATGTCGTGCGCGTCCTGGAGCAGGGTCTCGTTCCTGGCCATTGCCGGGGCCTTGCCACCGGCGTTCGAGGTCGAGAAGAAAAGCGGCTCGATCAATCCGAAGTCGCCTTCGGCCTGCATCCGGTCCATCAGGACCGAGCCGACCATGCCGCGCCAGCCTACCAGGCCGACCAGAGGTTGCGTTGCGTTCGCCATACAGAGTTGCCCT
>DASXKG010000070.1:0-2799 GCA_036496965.1 Variovorax sp. | reverse complement strand
GTTCATGGGCGCGGCTCCAGGGCCGGCGAGTCGACGTCTTCGATGCCTTCGACATGGCTGTGGTCATGGTGCGGCAGTTCGCCTGTCTTCCAGAACCCCACGGCCACCTGCAGGAAGCGCAGGCACATCAGGAACGAACCGAGCGGGATCGCCAGGTAGGCGAGCCAGCTCGGCAGTTCGAGATCGGGCGTGGTCTGGTCGCTCTGCGCCAGGCCCCAGACCAGGCGCGTGCCGAGCGATGCCACCACCGCGGTGAAGAGCGCACCGGCGAGAAGGCCGAACAGCACGAAGCGGCGCCGCATCGGCGCCGCGAGGCGGTTGACCAGCACATCCACGCCGACATGGATGCCGGTGCGCACGCCGTAGGCCGCGCCGAACTTCGCCATCCACACGAACATGAAGATGCACAGCTCCTGGGCCCAGCCCAGGTGGATCTCCAGCAGCCAGTCCTGCAGCAGCGGGATCGGCACGCCCGCCAGGTAGCGGTGGACCACGGCGACGAAGATCAGCAGCGTCGCGCCGCCCATGAGGGCGGCGATCAGCCACTCCTCGAGCTTGTCGAGTACGTTCATCGTTGCTCCTGAAGTGCCTTAGGGGCTCACGAGGTGCCGAGTGCCTTGTGGATCTCCTGGACGAGCTCCGGCCCGACCCGCGAGGCCATGGCCTTCTGCACGGGCGCAAGCTGCGCGATCCAGGCCGCCCGTTCTTCGGGGGTGAGCACCTGCAGCTGGATCTTGCCGCTGGCCCGCATCGCCGCGACCGCGTCGTCGTTGTCCTTTTGCGAGATGGCGTCGTTGCGCTCGGTGGCCTCCTTCATCGCCACCTCGAGCGCGCTGCGGATGTCCGCCGGCAGCGCGTCCCAGAACTTCTTGTTGACGATCACGCCGTAGCCGATGTAGCCGTGGTCGGTCAGCGCGCCATGGACCTGCACTTCGTGCGTCTTCTGCGTGTAGACGTTGGACGGCGTGTTCTCGGTGCCGTCGACCACGCCGGTCTGCAGCGCTTGATAAACCTCGGAGAAGGCCATGACCTGCGGGATCGCGCCGAGCGCGCGCATCTGCGCCTCGAGCACCTTGGACGACTGGATGCGCACCTTCATGCCCTTCATGTCGGCGGGAAGCCGGATGGGCTTGTTGGCGGTCATGATCTTGAACCCGTTGTCCCAGTAGGCCAGGCCCTTGAAGCCCTTGGGTTCGAGCCGGGCCAGCAGTTGGGCGCCGATCGGCCCTCGAGTGACGGTGCGCAGCGCCGCCTTGTCCGGAAAGATGTAGGGCAGGTCGAAGACCTCGAACTCCCTCACCCCGAGCGGCCCGAACTTGGCCAGCGAGGGCGCCAGCATCTGCACCGCGCCTAGCTGGAGCGCCTCGAGTTCTTCCTTGTCCTTGTAGAGCTGGCTGTTGGGATAGACCTCGACCTTGACCCGCCCCTGGGTCAATTCGCCGGCCCGCTGGGCGAAGAAGTCGGCCGCGGCGCCCTTGGGCGTGTTGGGCGCCACCACGTGGCTGAACTTGATGAGGATGGGTGTGGACTGGGCAAAGGCCGCGGGTGCGGCGAGTGCGGATGCGGCGCGCAGTACTGCGCGCCGAGTGAACGGCTGGCTCATGAATTCTCTCCCTGACTTTTTTTATTGACTCGGCGCAACGCCCCCGAAGGGACGCAGCCGGCGCTGATTCTAGGGTCAGCTCAGGGCTTCAGCGCACGGCGCGCAGCACCGCCTGGGCCTTCAGAACCACCGGCCGGTCGATCATCTTTCCATCCACCGCCACCGGCGCGCCGCCGCTGGCGGCATCGGCCGCCAGCACCCGCTCGGCCCAGGCGATGCGCTCGGCCGTGGGCGAGAAGCCGAGGTTCACCGCCGCGACCTGCTTCGGATGGATGCACAGCTTGGCGCCGAAGCCCAGGGCCCGGGCCCGGCGCGCCTCGGCCTCGACGCGGGCCGGCTGGTCGATGGCGGTGCTGACCCCGTCCACCGGGGCCTGCAGCCCGGCCAGACGCGAGGCCAGAACAATCTGCGAGCGAAAGAGAAGGAGCTCACTGCCACTGCCATCTTCGTCCGACTCGATATCGAGATCGGCCTGGAAGTCGATCGAGCCGAAAACCAGTCGCTCGACCCCCGGCCCTGCGGCGATGGCCGGCAGGCGGTCGATGCCGCGCGCCGTCTCGATCAGCGGCCACAGCGCCGCGCCCGGCAGCGCGGCGGCCAGCGCCAGCAGCAAGGCGGCGTCTTCCGCCTTCGGCAGCATCACGGCCGCCACGCCGGCCCGAGCGCACAGCGCCAGGTCGGCGTCGTGCCAGGGGGTCTGCGCGGGATTGATGCGCACGCCGATGACCGGGCCCGTATCGACTTGGCGCGCCGCGGCCCGCGCGGCCAGCCAGTCCGCCACCAGCCCGCGTGCCTCGTCCTTGTGATCCGGCGGCACCGCATCCTCCAGGTCCAGCACGACCGCATCGGCGCCAGACTGGCAGGCCTTGTCGAAGCGCGCCGGCTGGTGGCCCGGCACGAACAGCAAGCTGCGGGCGATCGGTCGCGCGTTCAACAGTGACGCCGTCATGGCAGCGGTCTCCTCAATCCAGCAGCCGACCCACGCGCGGCGCATCGGCCAATTGCCAGATGCGCCGGCACAGCGCCTGGGCTTCCTCGGCCTTCGCGCCCTCGCCGTAGGCGACGAGCCGCTTCATCTTGTCCTCGATCTCGGGGCGGCTGAGCGTGTTGCCCGGGTCGCCCTTGGGCTCGTCGACGCGGCCCGACAGGCGGCGGCCGTCCTGGGTGAGCACGCTGACCTTGCCGATCCAGCGCGC
>DASXKG010000069.1:0-3565 GCA_036496965.1 Variovorax sp. | reverse complement strand
CGGCTTCAGCTTCGAGCACGGCATTCCGATGCAAGCACTGCTCGAGAAGACCCGGGAGGCCGGCGTCAGCGGCGAGCCCGGCTCCTTCTGGGCGCTGATGGCGGTGGGCGCGACCTGGATCACCTACTTCGCCGCGCTCTACCTCAACTTCTGCGACTTCTCGCGCTTCGCACCCGACAAGGCGACGGTGAAGAAGGGCAACCTCTGGGGCCTGCCGATCAACCTCATCCTGTTCTCGCTCGTCGCCGGCGTGACGACGATCGCCGCGTTCAAGGTCTACGGCGAGGCGCTGCTGCACCCGGAGCAGATCTCGGCCAAGTTCGACAGCTGGGTGCTGGCGCTGATCGCGGCGCTGACCTTCGCCATCGCCACGCTGGGCATCAACGTGGTCGCCAATTTCGTCTCGGCGGCCTTCGACATCTCCAACGCCTTCCCCAAGCAGATCAGCTTCAAGAAGGGCGGCCTCATCGCCGCGGCCATCGCCCTGGTGCTCTACCCCTTCGCGCCGTGGGAAGGCAATGCCGCGCACTTCGTGAACGCCGTCGGCGCCACCATGGGTCCGCTGCTGGGCATCATCCTGGTCGACTACTACCTGGTCGCGAAGGGCAAGGTCAACGTGGCGCAGCTCTACCAGGAGCATGGCGAGTACCGCTACGAAGGCGGATGGAACGTCAACGCGCTGGTGGCGGCCGCGCTCGGCAGCGTCTTTTCCACCATCCTGCCCAACTTCACCAACCTGCTGCCGGCCTGGTGGAACATCTACGGCTGGTTCTTCGGCGTGCTCATCGGCGGCGGCACCTACCTCGTGATGGCCACGCTGCGGCCGCGCGCTGCGGCGGTCCCGGTCCACGCATGAGCCCCCGCCCGAAGGAGGCGCGCCCCGCAGTCCGAAGCGCGAAGGTGCTCGAATTCGCCAAGGCCACCATCGCCGAGCGGGTCGTTCGCTCGATCCTGGACCGCAAGCTGCGCCCCGGCGAGCGGCTCGGCGAGAAGGAACTGGCCGACGTGTTCGGCGTCAGCCGCACGCTGGTGCGCGAGGCGCTGATGCAGTTGCAGGCGCGCGGCTTCGTCGAGGTGCGCTCGCGCCTGGGCTGGTACGTGGTGGAGCCCTCGTTCGAGGAAGCGCATGAGACCTACGCCGCGCGCCGCGTGATCGAGACCGGCTTGTTGCGCGACGCAGGACGCCCGCTCCAGTCGGCGATCAAATCCCTGCGCCAACATGTGGCCAAGGAGCGCGAAGCCATCGCCACGGCCAACGCCGGCACGCGCAGCGTGCTGCTGGCCGAATTCCACGTGTGCCTGGCCGAATGCCTGGGCAACCGCTTCCTCACCGCGATGATGCTCGACCTCTCGGCCCGCACCACGCTGGTGTCGACGCTCTACCAGTCGCAGACCGAAGCGCAGCATTCCAACCAGGACCACGCCGCGATCGTCGACGCGATGGCGCAGGGCGACATGGCCGCCGCCGAGCGCCTGATGCGCGAGCACATCGACACCCTTGCCGCGCGCCTGGACGAAACGCTGGCGCGCACGGGCAACTCACGCGACCGGCTGCACGCGGCGCTGTCGATCGATGGTCCCCGGTCGCTGAAGCCAGCGGCCCGGTCGAGCTGAAGGGGAAAGCCGGCGCTCAGCGGCAGATCACGGTCGAACCCACCGGTCGGCAGGTCTGGCCGCTGATGCTCTGGTAGCGGGTCAGCTGGCCCGTGCGGTCGTAGTGGTTGCCCAGCGTGTCCACGCAACCCTTTGCATCGCACTTGCGGATGCGCGGCCGCATGTCGCGCGGCGGCCGCGGCGCTACGCCGACACCGGGGGACGCATAGCCATAGCTGTCATCGAAGCCCTGGGAATCGTAGCCCCCGTTCTGGCTGCTGGCGCTCGGATCGATGATTCCGATACCGGGTTCGGAGGGCATCTGTGCCTGCCGCGCATAGGCCTGTTGCGACTCCCTCTGCGATTCGCGCGCCCGGTCATCGGCCATGTCGATCCGCGCCTGCCGCTGCTGCGCGATTTCCTCGGGGGTGAGCGTGGCGGCTTCCTGAATCGCCACCGTCGCGACGCGCCTGGCGCCCGCCGGACAGGCGTTGTCGGTATAGCTCACCCTGCCCGCGGCGTCCGCGCAGCGGATCACCTCGGCCCCGGATGTCGCACCGAAGCCGGCCAGGATCGCGAGGACGACGAATTGCCGCATGTGTCCATTGTGATCCTGTCCGAGCCAGATGGCACGCATCCCGGCATTGACATGCAGGCATTTACTTGCATATAATCAGGGCGTGCCAAACCTCACCGCATGGACGACACCGACCTGCTCTTCAAGGCGCTCGCCGACCCCAGCCGGCGCAAGCTGCTCGACCTGCTCCACGAGGGCGAGGGGCAAAGCCTGGGCGAGCTGTGCCTGCACCTGGAGATGTCGCGACAGGCGGTGACGCAGCACCTGGGCCTGCTGGAGGCGGCAGGCCTGGTCGCAACCACCTGGCGCGGCCGCGAGAAGCTGCACTTCCTGAACCCGGTGCCGCTGCAGGAGATCTACGCGCGCTGGATCCGCAAGTTCGAACCACCCCGCCTCGAGGCGCTGCACGCCCTGAAGCACAAGCTGGAAGGAAATTCCCATGAGTAAATCGACCTTCGTCTACGTGACCTACATCCGCACCACGCCGCACCAGCTCTGGTCGGCGCTGACCGAGCCGGAGTTCACCCGGAAATACTGGTTCGGGATGGACGTGCTGTCCGACTGGAAAACGGGCTCGCCGTGGCGACTCGTGTTTCCGGACGGCCGGGTGGCCGACACCGGCGAGATCCTCGAGGCCGATCCGCCGCGCCGGCTGGTGATCAAGTGGCGCAACGAATTCCGTCCGGAACTCAAGGCCGAAGGCTATGCGCGCTGCACCATGGAGCTGGAGCCGGTGGACGGCGCGGTCAAGCTCACGATCACCCACGGCATCGACCACGAAGCATCGAAGTTCATCGAGGCCGTCTCGGGCGGATGGCCACGCATTCTTTCCAACCTCAAGTCGCTGCTGGAAACGAACGAGCCGGCATTCCAGCCCGCCTGAGCCGCCGGGCCGCCCCCAATCACCCCGCTCGGCACGCAGCCGCTCCAAGCTGCGACACTGCGGCCGATGCGACTGAATTTCGTTTCTGACGAAGCCGATCGATACCCCTCCTTCCCACGGGATTCGTTCGGCGTCCGGTCGTGGAACGGCGTGGCGAAAGCTTTCCACTGGCTGATCGCCGCGCTGATCTTCGTGCAGTTCGCGCTGGGCTGGCTGGCGAGCAGCTGGCGGCTCTCGCCGGCCAAGCTCAATCTCTTCGTCTGGCACAAGTCGACCGGGATGCTGATCCTGGTCCTCGTGATCTTGCGCCTGCTGTGGCGCTTGGCCACGCCGGCGCCGCCGCTTCCTGTGGACAGCCCGATCTGGGAGCGTGCGGCCGCGCACATCAGCCACCTGCTGCTCTATGCCCTGATGCTCGCCATGCCGATCAGCGGCTGGATCATCAACGCGGCCACGGGCGTGCCCTTTCGCATCTTCTGGCGCATTCCGTTGCCGGCGATCAGCGCGCCGAA
>DASXKG010000068.1:0-2326 GCA_036496965.1 Variovorax sp. | reverse complement strand
CCCGGACATTGTCGGCGTCGAGTTCGCTGGCATCGGTCAGGTCGATGCCCGTTTCCTGGGACAGCTCTTCCGTGGCTTCGAAGCCGTCATCGGCCTCCTCGTCTTCGATGGCATCGTCCTCCGATTCGTCGACGTCGGGTTCTTCCGCGGCTGGGGCGGATCGCTGGGGCGGCTGAGCGCTGTTCATGGTCGGGCTCTCCTTGACGGGACTCTCGCATGATGCGCCCGCCCGGGGCAAATTGGGCATCAGCCCCTTCGGCGAAGGGGCAACATTCCGCTCACTCGTGTGCCAGCCGGCTCACGGCAGTCACAAGCACGATGCCCGCCGCCAGCCAGGCGATCTGCAAGGCCGTCTGGCGCGCCGGAAGGCGCTTTTGCAGCTGCGGGATCAGGTCGGCCAGCGCGACGTAGACGAAGCTGCTGCCGGCGAGCACGAGAAAGTAGGGCAGCCAGTCGTGCAGCCGGTCGACCAGCCACCAGCCCGCCACCCCGCCCAGCGCGGTCATGGTGCCCGCCAGCGAGACCTTGACCAGCGCCGCGCGGTTGTTCGGTGAACTCTGGCGCAGCACCACCAGGTCGCCGATGTGATGCGGCACCTCGTGCGCCAGCACCGCGATGGCGGCCACCAGCCCCAGGCGCAGATCGGCGATGAAGGCCGATGCGATCAGGATGCCGTCGCCGAAGCAATGCACGCTGTCGCCGGTCAGCACGGCCCAGCCGCCGCTGCGACGGGGATGCGCGTGCCCGTGCCCGTCGTGGCCATGGGCGTGCGCGTGCGCATGCTCGCTTTCGTGATGATGCTCGTGCCCGTGGTGCCACAGCTCGGCCTTGTCGAGCAGGAAGAAGAACACCAGGCCGAACAGCAGCACCCCGAAGAGCAGGCCGGGCTCGATGCCGCTTTCGAAAGCCTCGGGCAACAGGTGCATGAAGGCGGTGGCCAGCAGGGCGCCGGCGGCCAGGCTCAGCAGCTGCTGCGCGTTGACGCCGCCCGAGCCGTTGCGCACGCCGGCGCGAAGCAGCAGCGCGGCAACCCAGACACTTCCGATGCCCGCGACCAGCGTCGCGGCAATGATGATGAGCAGATTCATGAAGGCAACAGGTGTGAAAGGCGGCCCAAAACAAAAGCCGCCCCGCGGACGGCTTTCGAAGGCGCCACGAACCGAGGCCTCAGCCGCGTAGGTTCGCCAGAAAGCCTTTCATCTTAGCAAGCGCGTCAAGGGCCTCAGGTCGCCGGCTTGTCGCTCGGCGACTGGAGGTTCTCGCGCAGCTGCGGGCTCATTGGCAGGTTCAGCGGAATGCCCTTGGGCGGGATCGGCTGCATGAACCACTTGTTGTACATCTTCTCGAACTCGCCGCTCTTCATGAGTCCGACGATGGTGTCGTCGACCAGCTTCTTGAAGGCCGGGTCGTCCTTGCGAACCATGCAGGCATAGGGCTCGACCTGCAGCGCATCGCCGACGACCTCGAAATCGGCCGGATTCTTGGAATTGGCGATCAGGCCGAACAGGAGGATGTCGTCCATGGCGAAGGCCACCGCACGGTCGCTCTCGACGAGCAGGAAGGCATCCGCATGGTCCTTGCCGAGCACGATGTCCATGTCGAGGTTCTTGTCGGCGTTGTACTTGCGCATGACCAGTGCGTTGGTGGTGCCGGTGGTGCTGGCCACGGTCTTCTTCGCCAGGTCGGCGTAGTTCCGGATGTGGGAAGATTTCTTCACCAAGAGCCGCGTGCCGGTGTAGAAGTGATTGATGGCGAAGTCCACGTCCTTGGCCCGCGCGCTGTTGTTGGTGGTGGAGCCGCATTCCAGGTCGACGGTGCCGTTGGTCAGCAGCGGGATCCGGTTCTGCGAAGTGACCGGCATCAGCGCCACTTCGAGCTGGGGCTTGTCGAGCTTCTTCTTGACAGCTTCGACCACCGCGTTGGACAGGTCGACCGAAAAGCCGATCGGCTGGTCCGGTCCGTTCAGGTAGCTGAAGGGCACCGATGACTCGCGATAGGCCAGCGTGATCTTGCCGGTCTCGGCGATCTTGGCCAGGGTGTCGGCGGCCTGGGCGCCGGTCGCGACAGCGCCGAGCAGGACAGTGGCGATCAAGGCAAAACGTTTCATGCAAGCCCTCATGATTGATTGAGTGGGTACGGAGAGTCTCCGGGCGTCCAGTGTAGAAAGCTTGCCGCCCGGTTCACAATTTCATTTTGTGCCGCGGGCGCATCCGACAACGAGAAAAGGAAGAACAGTCATGCACGTCTGCGTGCTGGGAGCCGGCATCGTGGGCCTGGCGACCGCCTGGCAATTGAACCGCGATGGCTTCCGGGTCAGCGTGGTCGA
>DASXKG010000067.1:0-1561 GCA_036496965.1 Variovorax sp. | reverse complement strand
GCGCCGAGCGAGATCCGCTGGAAGTCGATGCCTAAAAGCATCATGCCGACGAAGGTGATGGCCAGCACCAGCGGCACCGACAGCGCCACGATGATGCCGGTGCGCACGCCCAGGCTGATGAACGACACGACCAGCACGATGGCGAGCGCCTCGAACAGCGAGGAGATGAACTCTTCGAACGACTTGTCGACGACCTCGGGCTGGTTGGCAACGCGGTGGACAGTGATACCGACGGGCAGCCCTGCCTCGACCTCGGCCATCGCGCCGTCGAGCGCCTTGCCTAGGGTCTGCACGTTGCCGCCCGGCGCCATGACGATGCCCAGCCCGATCACCGGCTTGCCCTTGAAGCGCATGGAGATCTGCTTCGGGTCCTGGTAGCCGCGCTTGATCTCGGCCACGTCGGACAAAGTGAGCGTGCGGCCATTGGCGCTGAAGGGCAGCGCCGCCAGCTCCTGGGGCGTGACCGGTGCGCCGTCGACGCGCACCGAGACGCGTTCGCCCTTGGTCTCGACCGTACCGGTCGCGACGATGGCGTTCTGCTTGCGCACGACTTCGAGGATCTGGTCGACCGGCACGCCCAGCATGGCCAGCCGCGTGTGGCTGAATTCGATGTAGATCTTCTCGTCCTGCAGGCCCAGCAGGTCGGCCTTGGTGACGTCGGGCACGCGCAGCAGGCGCTGGCGCGCGGCCTTGACGATGTCCTTGACCTCGACCGGCGAGAAGCCGTCGGCTTCAAAAGCCCAGATCAGGCTGTAGGTGTCGCCGTATTCGTCGTTGAAGAACGGGCCGTTGACGCCGGCCGGCAGCGTGCCCTTGATGTCGCCGACCTTCTTGCGCACCTGGTACCACAGGTCGGGCACCTTGGCGGGTGGCGTGTCGTCGCGCAGCGAGACGTAGATCACGGTCTCGCCTGGCTTGGTGTAGCTGTTGACGTAGTAGAAGTAGGGCAGTTCCTGCAGCTTGGTCTCGATCTTCTCGGTGACCTGCTGCTCCATCTCACGCGAAGTGGCGCCCGGCCAGGTCGCCGACACCACCATTTGCTTGATGGTAAAGGGCGGATCCTCACCGCGGCCGAGATTGAAGAAGGCGAAGGTGCCGGCCGCGACCAGCGCGATCATGAAGAACACGGTGAGCGTGCTGTGTCGCAGCGCCAGCGCCGAGAGATTGGTGCGCGTGGTCATGGCCGTCTCCCCAAGAAGCGTTAGCGCGCCGCCTGCTGCACCGGCTTCACCTTCTGCCCGGCCTCGAGCTTGTGGACGCCTGCAGTGGCGATCATTTCGCCGTCCTTCACGCCTGAGGCGATGGCGGCGGTGTCGTCGCGCCAGCGCGCGACCGTGACCGGCCGAAGCGCGACCGTGCCGCTTTCCTTATCGACGACCCAGACGGCGGGCTGCGTACCGCGCTGGAAGATCGCCGACAACGGCACCTCGGCCACCGGCGCGCCGTCCGGCCGCTCGAAGGCGAGAGTCGCAGTCATACCGAGCCCGATGAACTCGGGCGGGTCGATCACGCTGAAGCGCGCCGGGTAGGTGCGGGTCATGGGATCGGCGCTGGGCGAGAG
>DASXKG010000066.1:0-5150 GCA_036496965.1 Variovorax sp. | reverse complement strand
CGCGGCATGCGCGACTGGCGCGCCTGGCGTTCCTTCGTCGCCGCAAGCGAGATGGCGCGCGATGCGGCGCTGCGGCCCCTGACCGAGGCGATCGAGAACTTGCGCGCCAGCCTGGCCGGAGCGCGGCCGCTCGGCGACTGGCTGGACGCGACCCGCGCGCTGCTCGAAGACGGCGGCCAGTGGCCCGCACTGGCCGCCGACGCGGCGGGCATCGCGATGATCTCGGCACTCCATCTGGACGGCGAGCCCGGCGAGTTCGGCGGTGTGCGCTGCACCTTGCCCGAATTCAGCGCCTGGGTGCGCGATGTGCTGGAGGCGGCCAGCGTGGTCTTCATGCCGCGCGGCGCGGATGCCCCACAGGTCGTCGTGCTGCCCCTGCACCAGGTCTTGGGCCGCGCCTTCGCGGCCATGGTGCTGCCAGGGTGCGACGACCAGCGCCTGCCGGCGGTGCCCGAGCCGCCGGGCGCCTGGAGTCCCGCCCAGCGTGCAGCGCTCGGGCTGCCGTCGCGCGAGGCGCTGGAGACCGCGCAGCGGGCCGCGTGGGCGAATGCCCTGCGAGCGCCGCACTGCGATGTGCTGTGGCGGCAGTTCGATGCCAGCGGCGAACCGGTGCGGCCCAGTCCGCTGGTGCAGATGCGCATCCTCGAAGGCCTGGCCGCCCCGGCGCTCGATCCGCGCGAGCTTGCGTGGGTCGCCGCGCGGCCCACGCCGAGGCCGCAGCCGCACGGCGATGCGCTGGTGCCCGCCACGCTGTCGTCGACGGCCTACGAGGATCTGCGCCGCTGCCCCTATCGCTTCTTTGCCTTGCGCCAGCTTGGCCTGCGCGACAGCGACGAACTCGATGCCGAGGTCGACAAGCGCGATTTCGGCAACTGGCTGCATGCGGTGCTCGGCCACTTTCACGAGGCGCTCAAGTCGGATCCGAACACCGAGCTCGCGGCGCGCCTCGCGAAGATCGACGCCGCGGCGGAACGGGCGACCCGCGAATCCGGGCTTTCGCGCGCCGAGTTCCTGCCCTTCGCCGCGGCCTGGCCCGCGGTGCGCGACGGCTATCTCGCCTGGCTGTCGGGCCATGAGGCACACGAAGGGGCGGTGTTCGTCGAATCCGAGCCCTGGAAGGAGGTGGCGCTCGGCAGCGTCACGCTGGTGGGCCGTCTGGACCGCATCGACGCCACGCCGGACGGCCGGGTCTTCGTGATCGACTACAAGACCGAATCAGCCGACAAGACCCGCGAACGCATCAAGGATCCGACCGAGGACACGCAGCTCGCCTTCTATGCCGCGCTGGTTCCCGACGACAGCTTGCGCGCCGCTTATGTCAATGTCGGCGAGAAAGCCTCCGGCAGCGCGACCTTCGAGCAGAAGGACGTGCTGGAAACGCGCGACGCGCTGGTGGAGGGCGTCATCGACGACCTGGCGCGCATCGCGCGCGGTGCCCCGCTGCCGGCCCTCGGCGAAGGTACGGTCTGCGAGTTTTGCGCCGCGCGCGGCCTGTGCCGCAAGGATTTCTGGGGTGCCGAGCGCCGCGATGCGCCGCGCCCGCAGCTGCCGCCTGCCGCGCTCCCCGCGCGGCCAGCCGGCGATCGGCCGGCACCGGAACTGTCCGCCAAGCCCGCCTACGAACACAACGGCACGCCCGTCACGCGCGAAGCGTTCTATGCGGTCGCCTGCGATCCGCGCCGCTCGGTCGCTGTCGAAGCCTGCGCCGGCGCAGGCAAGACCTGGATGCTGGTGTCGCGCATCGTGCGCGCCCTGCTCGAGGAAGGAGAGGGCGCCTGCGCGCCGCACGAGATCCTGGCCATCACCTTCACCAAGAAGGCGGCCGGCGAAATGCGTGAACGGCTGGACCAATGGCTGGAGGGATTTTCCGGCCAATCGGTGGACGCGCTGGTCGGGGAACTGGTGCTGCGCGGCATGGAGCCGGGCGCGGCTGCCGCCAAGGCGCCGCGGCTGCAGGGGCTCTACCGCGAGCTGCTGTCCAGCGGGCGCTCGGTGCAGTTCCGCACCTTCCATGCCTGGTTCGCCAGCCTGCTGCGCAACGCGCCCGTGGCGCTGCTGGAGCAACTCCGCCTGCCGGCCGACTACCAGTTGCTGGAGGACGACAGCGACGCCCGCGCGCGCGTCTGGCGACCCTTTTTCGGCGCTGTCGCGGCCGACGAAGAGGCTGCCGCCGACTTTCACGCGCTGGTGGCGGCGCATGGCCGGTCGCAGGCCGCCAAGGCGCTTTCCGACGCGCTCGAGCGGCGGGTCGAGTTCATGCTCGCGGATGCGCACGGTGCCGTCGATGCGGCGGTCGTGCCGATGGCCGGGATGTTCCCGGCCTTCGCGGGCGCCCCCTCCCCGGATGAGACCCTGCTGCATGCGCCCGCCTTCCGCAGCCTGTTGCTGGCCGCGGCGCGGGCGCTGGGCCGCGCGGCTGCCGTGACCTTCGCGAAACGGGGGCGCGATCTCGAGCAGGCGCTCGCCGAAGGCCGCGCGCACGGCGTCGTCGAGGCACTCCTCACCCGGGAAGGCACGCCGCGCAAGTTCAGCGAGAAGCTGGCCGGCCTGGCCGAGGTGCGCGCGGCCCAGGAGCGCGTGCTGCAATACGACGCCGCCCGCGCCCAGCACGAAGCCTGGCTGCACCAGCAGCGCATGGCGCGGCTCACGCGGCTGCTGGTCCGCACTTTTGCCGAGCTCAAGGCCGCGCGGGGCTGGGTCGACATGAACGACGTCGAGCAGGCCGCGCACCTGCTGCTGGCCAAGGCGGAGTTGTGGGGCTGGGTGCAGGAACGGCTGGATGCCCAGGTACGGCATCTGCTGGTCGACGAATTCCAGGACACCAATCCGCTGCAGTGGCAGGCCCTGCATGGCTGGCTCGGCAGCTATGCGGGCGCCGGCGGCCGCAGGCCGGGGGTGTTCATCGTCGGCGATCCGAAGCAGAGCATCTACCGCTTCCGCCGCGCGGAACCGCAGGTGTTCATTGCTGCCCAGCGCTTCGTTCGCGACGGACTGGGCGGCGACCTGCTCAACTGCGACCATACGCACCGCAATGCAATGGCGGTGGTCGGCCTCGTCAACAGCGTCATGCAGGCGGCGCAGGGGGCCGGCGAATTCAGCGGCTTTCGCGATCACACGACCGAGTCGCGCGCGCTCGGCCGGGTGCGCAGCCTGCCGCCGATCGCGCGCGATGCGGCGGCGAGTCCCGACGATGATGCGCCGGGCGGCGCCGATGGCGCGCTGCACTGGCGCGACAGCCTGGTCACGCCGCGCCTGCTGCCGGAAGAACGCCTGCTGCAAAAGGAATGCGCCCAGGCGGCGCAATGGATCGCCGGCCGCATCGCCGCCGGCACCGCGCCGAGCCGGATCATGGTGCTGGCGCGCCGCCGCGACCGGCTCAGCGCGCTGCAGGACGAGTTGCGCAAGCTCCACATCGCGGTCCAGCAGCCCGAAAAGAACGAGCTCAACGACGCTCCCGAGGTGCGCGACCTGGTGGCGCTGGTCGACGCCCTGGTGTCGCCGGACCACGACCTGTCGCTGGCACAGGCGCTGCGCTCGCCGTTGTGGAGTCTGGACGACGATGCGCTGGTGCAGCTGGCCCTGCGCCAGCGCGAGCGGCGCGGCAGCTGGTTCGAGCTGCTGCAGGAGCCGGGCTGGCCCGAGCCGCTGGCCGGCATCGGCCCCTGCCTGCTGCGCTGGCAGCAGGCGCTGGCGAACCTGCCGCCCCATGACGCGCTGAGCACGATCTACCATGAGGCCGAGGTGCTGTCCAAGTTCGCCGCGGCCGCGCCCATGGCCTTGCGCGCCGGCGTGCTGGCGAATCTGCGCGGCCTGCTGGCGGCCTCGCTGGAGATCGACGGCGCGCGCTTCGCCACCGCCTACGGGCTGGTGCGCGCGCTGCGTGCCGGCGGCGTGCGGGCGCCCACGGTGGCGGCGGCCGATGCCGTACAGCTCCTGACCGTGCATGGCGCCAAGGGCCTGGAGGCCGAGCTGGTGCTCATGCTCGATAGCGACGCCGCCGCGCAGCGCGCGCAGACCATGGCGGTGCTCGTGAAGTGGCCGGGCCAGGCCATCGCGCCCGAGCGCTTCGTGTTCATCGCGAGCGAGAAGCATCCGCCCGCCTGCACCGTGCGCGACATGGCCGATGAGCAGGCGGCCAGGCTGCGCGAGGAGGTCAACGCGCTCTACGTCGCGACCACGCGGGCGCGCAGCGAGTTGGTGGTGTCCTGCGTCAATGCAGCGCGGCCCGACCCGCGCAGCTGGTGGGCGCGCCTGTCGCCGCATTGCGATCCGGCGGATGCGGCCGCCGCGACGGCGTTCGAGCGATCGGACGCCGCGCGGTTCCAGCTGCCGACGCTGCCGGTGCCGGCGCTGCCGGCCATGACGCGGGCGCTGCCGGCTCTACCTGCCGCGGCCGATTCGCGCGCCTCGGCGCTCGGCCAGGCGATGCACCGCCTGCTCGAATGGACGCAGCCCGGTGCGCCGCTGGCGCTCGGCCATCTGCGCGCCGCAGCGCGCGAATTCGCGCTCGATCCACCGGCGGCCCGCGCCGCCGCCGCCATGGCCCAGCGCATCCGTTCGGGGCAGGGTGCCTGGGCCTGGGACCGTGACGCGCTCGCTTGGCACGGCAACGAAGTGACGCTGATTCACGAAGGCCAGACGCTTCGCATCGATCGCCTGGTGCGCCAGCGCGCCGGCGGCACCTGGTGGGTGCTGGACTACAAATCGGCGGCCCGCCCCGAGCGCGACGCCGAACTCATCGCGCAACTGGTGCGCTACCGCGACGCGGTGCAAAGCGCCTATCCCGGCGAGACGGTGCGCGCCGCCTTCCTGACCGGGCAGGGCGAACTGGTGACTCTCGAATGAACGACAGGCGAAAAATAGTGGCGGTCGTCGGCGGCGGCCCGGCCGGACTGATGGCCGCCGAGGTGCTTGGCGCGAAGGGTCTCGAGGTGCATCTGCACGACGCCATGCCCTCGGTGGGGCGCAAGTTCCTCCTGGCCGGGCGCGGCGGATTGAACCTCACGCACTCGGAGCCCTTCGAGCGCTTCGTCGGCCGCTTTGGCGGGCACCGTGCCGCACTCGAGCCGGCGCTGCGCAACTTCGGACCCGACGCCGTGCGGACATGGGCCGGGGGGCTCGGCATCCAGACCTTTGTCGGTACCTCCGGC
>DASXKG010000065.1:0-2855 GCA_036496965.1 Variovorax sp. | reverse complement strand
TCGTGCTGGCCGGCAACGCCGCGGTCGAGGCCGCGGCGAAGAAGGCCGGCCAGGACGTGAAGGTGCCTTTCACGCCGGGCCGCATGGACGCCTCGCAGGAGCAGACCGACGTCGAATCCTTCGCGCCGCTGGAGCCGAAGGCCGACGGCTTCCGCAACTACGCGCGCAAGGGCCTCGAGGGCTATGCGGCCGAGCTGCTGGTCGACAAGGCGCAGTTGCTGACGCTCACCGCGCCGGAAATGACGGTGCTGGTGGGCGGCCTGCGCGCGCTCGACGCGAATGTCGGCCAGGCCAAGCAGGGCGTCTTCACCCAGCGCCCCGGGAGTTTGTCCAACGACTTCTTCGTGAACCTGCTCGACATGCGCACCAAGTGGCAGCAGTCGGCGACCGAGGGTGTGCTGGAGGGCCGCGACCGCGCGAGCGGTGAACCCAGGTGGACCGCGACCGTGGTGGACCTGGTGTTCGGCTCGAACTCCCAGCTGCGGGCGCTTGCCGAGGTCTACGCTTCCAGCGACGCGCAGGGCGTCTTCGTGCGTGACTTCGTGGCGGCCTGGACCAAAGTGATGAACCTCGGTCGTTTCGACTTGAAGTGAAACACCTCCGAGGCGCCTGCGGCGCCTCCCTCACTCACCAGATCACGACGGCCGCCACCAGCAGAGCGATGAGGCTGTACTGCGTGATGCGGTAGACGGTCGGGCTCCAGGCCTTGAAGCGGCGGCGCAAGCGGCCGGTCACGAGCGAGATGCGGAACAGCTTGCTGATCAGCCCCGTCTGGTCGCCGGTGTCGTTGGGCGATGCCGCGGCCGACATCACGTGGCGCGCGAAGGCGCGGTTGACCGCCTCGGCCCAGCGCCAGCGCAGCGGCCGCTCGAGGTCGCACAGCAGGATCAGCCGGTTCTGGTCGGTGTCGTTGCGCACCCAGTGGATGTAGGTCTCGTCGAAGATGACGGCTTCGCCGTCGCGCCAGCTGTAGGTCTGGCCGTCGACCCAGATCTTGCAGCGCTCGTCGTTGGGCGTGGCCAGGCCGAGGTGGTAGCGCAGCGATCCGGCATAGGGGTCGCGATGGCGCTTGAGTTCCGAGCCGGGGGGCAGTTCGGCGAACAGCGCCCCCTTGATGCACGGCGTCGCCTGCAGCAGCGCCACGGTCTTGGGGCAATACTCCATGGCCGAAGGCGGCGCGATCTCGTACCACTTCAGGTAGAAGCGTTTCCAGCCCTGCTTGAAGAAGGAGTTGAAACCGGCATCGTCGTTGTTCTGCGAGGCGCGGATGCGGCGGCCCAGCGCTTCGGCCTCGTCGCGGATGGTCTCCCAGTTCGCTTCCAGTTCGCGCAACCCCTGGAAGCGGTCCACGCTCACGTAAGGCGTGGTCGGCACGCGCGACAGCAGGTAGAGAAAGACGTTGAGCGGCGCCAGGAACGCCGAATGGTCGAACAGCTGCTTGCGCCAGCGGTGGCGCTCCTGCCCGCGCAGATGCACATAGACGATCGACGCCAGGAAAAGACTTACGAGGATGATTTTGAGCATCGTGCTCCTTCGAAACCAGCCCGCTGGGCGCCCGGTGGCGGGCGCCGCCGATGCGGCAACGGCGGCTGACGCGAGGGTTCGGCTCGGGGAGGATGGGCGGGGCTGCCGCCGATTTTACCGTAGCGCTGCAACGGCCTGGTGGCGCAGGCCTATCATGGCGCCGTGGATCACTCCTTCGATGCCATCGTCATCGGCGCCGGCCAGGCTGGCCCCGCGCTCGCCGGCAGGCTCGCGGCGGCGGGCATGAAGGTGGCCATGGTCGAGCGCAAGCTGTTCGGCGGCACCTGCGTCAACACCGGCTGCATGCCCACCAAGACGCTGGTCGCCAGTGCGCGGGCAGCGCATGTGGCGCGCCGCGCGGCCGACTTCGGGGTGGCCCTGGCAGGCCCGGTGGGCATCGACATGAAGGTCGTGAAGGCGCGCAAGGACAAGGTGGTGCACGACGCCCGCGGCGGCCTCGAATCCTGGCTGCGCCAGCTGCCGAACTGCAGCGTCTTCGACGGCCATGCGCGCTTCCTGTCGGCGACCGAGGTGCAGGTCGGGGCCGACCGCTTGCGCGCGCCGCGCATCTTCGTCAACGTCGGCGGGCGGGCGGTGGTTCCGTCCTTTCCCGGCGTCGGCGAGGTGCCGCACCTGGACAACACCAGCATCCTCGAACTCGAGCAGGTGCCGCGCCATCTGGCGGTGATCGGCGGCAGCTATATCGGCCTCGAGTTCGCCCAGATGTACCGCCGCTTCGGTGCCGAGGTGACGGTGGTCGAGAAGGGGCCGCGGCTGATCGCGCGCGAGGACCCCGATGTCTCGGACGCGGTGCGCGGGATTCTCGAAGCCGAAGGCATCACGGTGCGCCTGGACGCGGAATGCATTCGCTTCAAGGGCGCCGGTGCGCAGATCGAGGTCGGTGTCGAATGCGCCAGCGGCGCGCCGGAGCTGCTGGCCTCGCATGTGCTGCTGGCGGTCGGCCGCCGACCCAACACCGACGATCTCGATCTCGACAAGGCCGGCGTGGCGCGCGATGCGCAGGGCTACATCCGGGTCGACGACCAGTTGCAGACCAGTACGCCGGGCATCTGGGCGCTGGGCGACTGCAACGGCCGCGGCGCCTTCACCCATACCTCCTACAACGACTTCGAGATCGTCGCCGGCAACCTGCTGGACGGCGACACGCGGCGCGTCAGCGATCGCATCCCCGCCTATGCGCTCTATATCGATCCACCGCTCGGCCGCGTCGGCTTGACCGAGACGCAGGCACGTGCCGGCGGCCGGGAAGTGCGGGTCGGGCAGCGGCCGATGACGCGCGTCGGGCGCGCGGTCGAGAAGGACGAGACCGC
>DASXKG010000064.1:0-3334 GCA_036496965.1 Variovorax sp. | reverse complement strand
ATCAGTTCGGGCGCAAGGCCCAGCTTGATGAAGCCGTTGGGCTTCGCCTCGGCTGCGGGCTCGACCGCGTCGAGCGTGGAAAGGATTTCGCCGGCAACGGCGAATTCATCGGATTGCACAGGCGCAAACTCGCCCTGCGCTTCAAAAGCGTCGGTCATAACTATTCTCTCATGCGCGAGCGCTGCCGCAGGCGGCGCCCCGTCGGGTGGTGAAAACATCCACCATCCAACGACTTCAGCCATCGACTTTCGTCTGTGCTGCGGCCCAATGACTGATCCAGGTGAACCTGGCTCAATCGGGCGCGATGTGCGAGATAGGGAGATGCAAGAAAAACGCTGGCGTTTCCAGCGAAGCCATCAATTATCGCATGGACTCGGGGTTTTACCTAATCCCCGATACGCAAAAAGGTATCGCGGTAGTGGGCGAGCTCCTCGATCGACTCGTTCACGTCCGCCAGCGCCGTGTGCGCCTGCCGCTTCTTGAAGCCGTTGTAGGCCGCGGGTTTCCAGCGCTTGGCGAGTTCCTTCAGCGTGCTGACGTCGAGATTGCGGTAGTGGAAGTAGGCCTCCAGCTTGGGCATGTACTTGACCAGGAAGCGCCGGTCCTGCCCGATCGTGTTGCCGCACATGGGCGAACCGTTGCGCGGGATGTAGCGCGAAATGAACTCGATCAGCTGCTGCTCGGCGGCAGCCTCGTCCAGCGTCGAGGCCTTGACCTTGTCGATCAGGCCGCTGCGGCCGTGGGTGCCCTTGTTCCAGGTGTCCATGGCGTCGAGCAGCGCATCGCTCTGGTGAATGACCAGCACCGGGCCCTCGATGCGCGGCGCCAGATCGGGGCCGGTCACCACCACGGCGATCTCCAGCAGCCGCTCGCGCTCGGGGTCCAGCCCGCTCATCTCGCAATCCAGCCAGACCAGGTTCTGGTCGCTCTTCTTGAGGGTTGCAGGGGCGGCAGCAGGGCTGCTCGTGGATTCGGACGATTCGGACATGGCTTCGATTGTCGTCGATGCCCCATGTCACAGCCGGGCGACGGGGCGAGGACTAAACTCGACCGCCATGTCCCCTGCCCCGTCCGCCTCGCTCGTCTTCACGATGGTCTTCGCCGTCGCCCTGGCTGCAGGCCTGGTCATCAAGTTCTGGCTCGCCACGCGCCAGGTGCGCCATGTGGTGCGCCATCGCGCCGCGGTGCCGCCGGCCTTTCGCGAGGCCATCACGCTCGCCGCGCACCGCAAGGCGGCCGACTACACCGTGGCGAAAACCCGCTTCGGCCTGCTCGAGATGGCCTGGGGCGCCGCGCTGCTGCTGGGCTGGACGCTGCTCGGCGGGCTGGACCTGCTCAACCGGCTGCTCTTGGCCTGGACCGGTCCCGGCATGCTGCAGCAACTGTTGCTGCTGGCTGCCTTCGCGCTGATCGGCGGGCTGCTCGAACTGCCCTTCACGCTCTGGCAGACCTTCCGCCTCGAGGAACGCTTCGGCTTCAACAAGATGACCTGGCGGCTGTGGGTCAAGGACACGGCCAAGGGCCTGCTGCTGGGCGCGCTGATCGGACTGCCGATCGCGGCCCTGATCCTGTGGCTGATGGGCGCCGCCGGCAGCCTGTGGTGGCTCTGGGCCTGGGGCGCGTGGATGGCCTTCAACCTGCTCTTGATGCTGGTCTACCCGAGCTTCATCGCGCCGCTGTTCAACAAGTTCAAGCCGCTCGACGACGCGGCGCTCAAGGACCGCGTCAACGCGCTGATGCTGCGCTGCGGCTTCGCGGCCAAGGGCCTGTTCGTGATGGACGGCAGCACGCGCAGCGCCCATGCCAATGCCTACTTCACCGGCTTCGGCGCCAGCAAGCGCGTGGTGTTCTACGACACGCTGCTGCGCCAGCTGAATGCCGGCGAGGTCGAAGCCGTGCTCGCGCACGAACTCGGCCACTTCAAGCACAAGCATGTGGTCAAGCGCATGGCGGCGATGTTCGCGCTGAGCCTGGCGGCCTTTGCGCTGCTGGGCTGGCTGTCGCTGCACACATGGTTCTACACCGGGCTGGGCGTACAGCCCAACATCGGCCAGCCGAACAGTGCGCTCGCCATCCTGCTGTTCATGGTGGCCATGCCGGTGTTCGGCTTCTTCATCGCGCCGCTGCCGGTGCTGGTGTCGCGCCGGCACGAGTTCGAGGCCGACGCCTACGCCATCGCCCAGACCAGCGGCGCCGACCTGTCGGCGGCGCTGCTCAAGCTCTACAAGGACAACGCGTCGACCCTCACGCCCGACCCGGTGTTCGTCAAGTTCTACTACTCGCATCCACCCGCTTCGGAACGCCTGGCGCGCATGGGCGCCGCCTGAACACGACCACCCAACCGGAGTCGACATGAACAGCATGCTCAAGCCCAAGGACTGGGCCACCCAGAAGCGGCGCGCGCTCGGCGCCACCGAGATCGTCGCCGGCCTGGCGCGGCTGGAGGGCTGGAAGCTCGCCGGAGACGGCGCCCAGGTCGCCATCGAGAAGAGCTTCGTTTTCGGCAACTACTTCGAGACCATCGCCTTCGTCAACGCGCTGGCCTGGGTGGCGCACCGCGAGGACCACCATCCCGATCTCTCGGTGCACTACAACCGCTGCGTGGTGCGCTTCAACACGCACGACGTCGGCGGCATCTCGGCGAGCGATTTCGACTGCGCCGCCGCGGCCGACGCGCTGGTGGCGGCGGCCTGATGCGTCGGATGGAATCGGCCCTGCCGCGCGGGGCCGGCGACAGCGCCGCATTGCGCGACGGACTGGTGGTGGCCAGCCATGGCCGCCACTGCCTGGTCGAGACGCCGGCGGGCGAGCGCCTGATCTGCCACCCGCGCGGCAAGAAAAGCCAGGCCCTGGTCGGCGACCGGGTGCAATGGCAGGCCAGCGAGGACGAGGGCACGATCGAAAAGCTGCTGCCCCGGAAGAACCTCTTCTATCGCCAGGACGAGATCCGCACAAAATCCTTCGCGGCCAACCTCGACCTCGTGCTGATCCTGATCGCGGCGGAGCCCGAGTTCTCGGAGACGCAGCTGAGCCGGGCGCTGATCGCGGCCGCGGCGCAGCGCATCGAGCCGGTGATCGCGCTCAACAAGCGCGACCTCGCCCTGCCCTTCGAGCGCGCCTGGAACCGGCTGGCGCCCTATGCTCGCATGCACTACGAGGTGCTGCCGCTGTCGCTGAGGTCCTCGGATGCGGCCGACCGGGCCGCACTCATGGCGCGGCTCTCGGGCAAGGTCGCGCTGGTACTGGGTCCCTCGGGCGCGGGCAAGAGCACGCTGATCAACCTGCTGGTGCCCGGCGCGGCGGCGCAGACGGGCGAGATCTCCCAGGCACTCAA
>DASXKG010000063.1:0-4526 GCA_036496965.1 Variovorax sp. | reverse complement strand
GCCATGAACCTCTTCCAGTACCAGACCGTGTCGCTGCTGCTGATCGTCACCTTCGCCCTGGTGGCCTGCGCCGAGCGCGTCTCGGCCCATTTGCGCAGCAAGGTGACTTGAGAAACGGGCGCGCGGATGCGGGCCGCTTGCTGCGGCGCCTTTTCCATGAAGGCGCCGAGTGTCAGGCCCTGCGTCCGTCCGCGGGTGCAGTGTGCAGGGCGACGGCGGACATCATCTCGATGAAATGGGCCAGGGGCGGTGTCGCCCGGCCCGGCGTCTTGGCCTCGTCGTCATGGCGGCGCAGCGCCACCGCCTCCGGCGCGAAGGGCAGGTCGATGAAGGTCCGCGCTTGCGCTTCGGAGTAGACGCCGCCCTGCAAGGCCAGACTGCGAACCGATGCCGGCGACAGGATACCCAGGTAGTTCGGATCGGTGGCACAGAGATAGCGCTTGGCGTCGACATGCAGCCGGATGGGCGCCAGAACCGCTTCCGGAAACAGCCCGCGCAAGAAAGGAAGCGCCAGGAACTGGTGCAGATCGTCGCGCTGTTCTGCGCTGCCCGGGTTCTCTTCGGTCAAGAGGTGGCCCAGGTCATGCAGCAGCGCCGCGACGATCGTCCCGGTCGGCCGCCCGGCCTGCTCGGCAAGCCAGGCGCATTGCAGGGCGTGGTCGAGTTGGCTCACGGCTTCATTGCCATATTGGCGCTGGCCTCTGGAGGCGAGCAGGGTTTCGATCTCGGAAAGTGTCAGGGCCACGGTTGCTGCTCCTTCAAAGAACGCGCCGACCTTCGCGCCACACCGCCCGCACCACGGCATGGCGGCCGCCTTCGGGGAGGTCTGCCAGGCGGACCTGCACCAGGTCGGCGCGCAGGCCCGGCTCGAGCGCGCCACGATCGCTCAGACCGGTCGCCTGCGCGGGCGCCCGCGTGACCGTGGCGACGGCCTGGGGCAGGTCGAAAACGCCGGCGTCGACCAGGGTCATCACCGCACCCAGCAGGCTGCTGGGCACATAGTCGGACGAGAGAATGTCGAGCAGCCCGTGGCGCGCCAGTTCGGTCGCTGCGACATTGCCCGAGTGCGAGCCGCCGCGCACCACGTTCGGACCCCCCATGACGGTCAGCAGGCCATGCTCGCGCGCGGCCCGGGCGGCCATCATCGTGGTCGGGAATTCAGACATGGATGCCCCTTCGGCGTGGGCTTGCTTCACATGGGCGACGGTCGTGTCGTCGTGGCTGGCCAGCGCGATCCCGTGCGTGCGGCAGTAGTCGACGAAATAGCGGCGGTGCGGTTCGGCATACTTGGCCTGCAGGAGCGCCGAATGCTCGACCTGGCGCTCGAATTTCTCGCGACTCCAGCCCTTCTTGCCTGTGTAGTAGGTGCGGGCCTGCTCAATATTCTCCCATTGGCGCTGGCCGGGCGTGTGATCCATGAGGGAAAGCAGCGCGAGACGCGGATGCCCGTGGAAGGGCTCGAACAGCTCGACGGTATTGGGTGCCGGCAGCTCGCAGCGCACATGCAGATGGTGGTCGGCGCGCAGCAAGTCCTGCGTGCGGCAGGTGTCCAGGGTCGCCAGCACCCTGAGCCAGGCGCTGCCGCGCAGGCTCTCCAGATCTGCGTCGCCGACGCCGAGCGCATCGAACACCGTGGTGATGCCTGCCGCTGCGACCTCGGCGTCATGAGCCAGCAGGGCCGGCAGCTCGGCCCAATTCACCTTCGGACGCGGCATCAGATGGCGTTCGAAATTGTCCGTGTGGACTTCGACCAGGCCCGGAATCAGGTAGTCGCCCTCGAGGTCGATGGCACCCGCGACCGAGCTGGCGCCGAGGTCGATGGCGTGGATGCGGCCTCGTTCGACGGCGAGCGAGCCGCGGACGACTTCGTCGGGCCGCACGATACGTGCATTGGAGAAGACAGCGCCGATACTCATTCAGGGCTCCGGAATCGGGTCACATCGATGCGCCGTGTGGCCACCGCCGCGCCCACTTCGGCATCGTGAAAGATACCGACCAATGCCGCGCCGCGTGCGAGTGCCTCGTTGATCAACTCGATCACCGTGTGGGTGTTCGCCTCATCCAGCGAAGCGGTAGGCTCGTCCAGCAAAAGCAGCGGGCGCGGCTTGATCATGTTCCGAGCGATGTTGATGCGCTGCTGTTCCCCGCCGGAGAAGGTGGCGGGAGGCAGGTGCCAAAGCCGCTCGGGGATGCGCAGCCGGGTCAGCCAATGGCGGGCTTCTTCCCGGGCGCGCTCCAGGGCGACGCCGTCAGCGCCGGCATCCTCTGCCAGTGTTTCGGCAACCACGTCGAGCGCCGACACACGCGGGATGGCGCGCAGGAACTGGCTCACGTAACCGATGGTGTTGCGGCGCAACCGGACCAGCACCCGCGGCTCTGCCTGGGTCACTTCGACGGGGCCGATTTCCGAATCCTGCAGCACGATGCTTCCGGCACTGGCCCGATAGTTCGCGTAGATCAGCTTGAGCAGCGTACTCTTGCCCATGCCGGAGGGGCCATCGAGCACCACGCATTCGCCGCCCCGAACGCTCAGGTTCACGTCATCGAGAACCGGCAGTTCGGCACCGCATTGGTGGTGCAGGGTGAAGCGCTTGCTCACCTTCTTCATTTCGAGCACGAGTGCGTTCATGGCTGCAGTACCGAGGAAACGAGAAGCTGTGTGTAGGGATGCTGGGGGTCGTCGAGCACCTGGTCGGTGAGACCCGACTCGACCACGCGGCCCCCCTGCATCACCAGCATCCGGTGGGCGAGCAGCCGCGCCACCGCCAGGTCGTGCGTGACGACGATGGCGGCCAATTGCATCTGGCGGGCCAGTTGCCGCAGCAGGTCCAGCAGCCGGGCCTGGACCGAGACATCGAGACCGGAGGTGGGCTCGTCCATGAAGACCAGCCGCGGCCGCGTCACCAGGTTGCGCGCGATCTGCAAGCGTTGGCGCATGCCGCCGGAAAAGGTGCGCGGTGTGTCGTCGATGCGCTCAGTGTCTATTTCCACGCGCTGGAGCCAGTCGGTTGCCGTGGCGCGCAGCCGGCCGTAGTGGCGCTCGCCCAGGCTCATGAGACGCTCGCCAACGTTGGCGCCGGCGGAGACGTCCATCCGCAGGCCATCGGCCGCGTCCTGATGCACGAAGCCCCAATCGGTGCGCGCCAGCAGCCGTTGCTGGGCCTCGCTCATCGAGAAGATGTCGTGCTGCGTTCCGTCGCGTCCGAGAAACGCGACGCTGCCGGCATCGGGACGGCTGCGCGCAGCGACGGCGTTGAGCAGGGTCGACTTTCCGGAGCCGGACTCGCCGACCACGGCGAGCACCTCGCCGGGCCAGAGGTCGAAGCTCGCGTCCTGCAGCGCAACGCGATCGCCATAGCGCTTGCCGATGCCGCGTACCTGCAGCAGGGGATGCGTGCTGAGCGTGTTCATTCCGGGGCTCCCCCTTGCGCTGCCTCGGCCTCGAGGCGCCTGGTGCGACAGTAGTCGGAATCGGAGCACACATGCAGCCGCGTGCCGGCATCGTCGGTAATCACCTCGTCCAGGAAGCTGTCGGTGGCGCCGCAGATCGCGCAGGGCACATCCCAGCGCTGGACCACGAACGGGTGGTCCTCGAAACCGAGGCTCTCCACGCGCGTATAGGGCGGTACCGCATAGATGCGCTTCTCGCGACCGGCACCGAACAGCTGCAATGCGGGGTTCATATGCATCTTCGGGTTGTCGAATTTCGGAATCGGCGATGGCGCCATGACATAGCGGCCGTTCACCAGCACCGGGTAGTCGTAGGTGGTGGCGATGTGGCCGTAGCGGGCAATGTCTTCATACAGCTTCACGTGCATCAGACCGTACTCGGCCAGCCCATGCAGCGTGCGTGTCTCTGTCTCGCGCGGCTCCAGCCGCTGCATCGGCTCGGGCACCGGCACCTGGTAGACGATCACCTGGCCTTCGGCGAGCGGCCTCTCGGGAATGCGATGTCGCGTCTGGATCAGTGTCGCGTCCTGCGTGTGCGTGGTGGTCGCCACGCGCGTGGTGCGTTCGAAGAAGCGGCGGATGTTGACGGCATTGACCGTGTCGTCGGAGCCCTGGTCGATCACCTTCAAGACGTCTTGCGGCCCGATGACCGCGGCGGTCACCTGGATGCCGCCGGTGCCCCAGCCGTACGGCAGCGGCATCTCGCGGGAGCCGAAGGGGACCTGGTAGCCGGGGATGGCAACCGCCTTCAGCAACGCGCGGCGGATCATCCGCTTGGTGCGTTCGTCGAGGTATGCAAAGTTGAAATGCTGCGCGGTGTCTTCGCCGATCGGATCGGCGGCTTCGGCCTCTGCCGCGGTCGCGGCGATATCGCAGAGCACTTTCATGCATCGCTCCCGTTGCCGGCGTGCGGTGCAGCGGCACATTGGTTGGAAGCGGCGCGCATCTTGCGCACCAATTCCAGCTCGGACTGGAAGTCCACGTAGTGCGGCAGCTTCAGGTGCTGGACGAAGCCCGATGCCTCCAGGCTGTCGCTGTGCGACAGCACGAACTCCTGCATCTGCGCGGGCGACTCG
>DASXKG010000062.1:0-2016 GCA_036496965.1 Variovorax sp. | reverse complement strand
GCTGTCTGCGCCGGCCGCCACCCGCGTGGTCGTGATCGGCGGCGAGCCGCTCGACGGCCCGCGCTTCATCACCTGGAACTTCGTTTCGAGCCGGCGCGAGCGCATCCTCGAGGCCGGCGCCGACTGGGCCGCGCAGCGCATGGGCCATGTGCCGGGGGAGACGGAGTTCATTCCGCTGCCGGGTCATCCCTTCACTGTTTGATGGCGATGTCCGGGTCCTCGGCGGCCCGCGCGCTAGCCTTGCCGGCCCGCGCCTTCAATTGCGGCGACAGCGCCTCGCGCCCGTCGAACACAAAGCATTCGCCCTGGTAGTGCGCAGCACCCACCTGCTCGAAGTACTTGAGGATCCCGCCTTCGAGCTGCAGCACGTCCTGCACGCCCAGCTCGCGCATCAGGATGGCCGCCTTCTCGCAGCGGATGCCGCCGGTGCAGAAGCTCACCACCGTCTTGCCGGCGAGCTCGGCCCGGTGCCTGGCCAGGGCCTTCGGAAACTCGGTGAACTTGCCGATGCGCCAGTCGATGGCGCCTTGGAAGCTGCCGTAGTCGACCTCGAAGGCGTTGCGCGTGTCGAGCAGGGCGATCGGCTGGCCCGCATCGTCATGGCCCTGGTCCAGCCAGCGCTTCAGCGTGGGTGCATCGACCCCCGGCGCGCGTCCGGCAGCCGGCTGGATGGCCGGATGGTCCATGCGGATGATCTCGCGCTTGCATTTCACCAGCATCCGCCGAAAGGGCTGGCTGGCGGACCAGCTTTCCTTGGCCTCCAGGTCGGCAAAGCGCGGATCGGCGCGCAGGCCTTCCAGAAATGCGTGCACCGAGGCCGCCGCGCCGGCCAGGAACAGGTTGATGCCTTCGGGCGCGAGCAGGATCGTTCCCTTGAGGCCGAGCGCATGGGTGCGGGCGCGCAGGGCCTCGCGCAGTTCGGGGCTGTCGCCGATGGCGACGAACTTGTAGGCCGCGATGTTCAAAATCTCTTGCACGGGGCGCAATTGTAGGGAGCCTCCCATCGCATCGTGGGACCGGCGCTTCCTACAATGGCTGGATGTTCGTTCACCTGCGCCTGCACACCGAGTTTTCCGTCGTCGACGGCACCAACCGCATCGACGAAGTCGTCAAGGCCGCCGCGGCCGACGGCCAGCCTGCGCTGGCCATCACCGATCTCAACAACCTCTTCGGCGGCGTCAAGTTCTACAAGGAAGCGCGCGCCAAGGGCGTGAAGCCGCTGCTCGGCGCCGAGGTGTTCGTCGAGGGCATGGGCGCCGAGGCCGCGGCGCTGACGCGGATGCTGCTGCTGGTGCAGAACAAGGAAGGCTACCTGCACCTGTCCGAGCTGCTGGCGCGCGCCTGGACGCAGAACGTGGGCCGCGGCCAGGCGCAGGCGGCCTGCAAGCTGGCCTGGCTCGAAGAGCTGCAGGGCGGGCTGATCGCGCTGTCCGGCGCGCAGGCCGGGCCGCTGGGCGCGCCCTTGCTGCAGGGCCACGCCGAGCGCGCGGCCGAGATCGCGCTGAAGCTGGCCGGCATCTTTCCCCATCGCTTCTATATCGAGCTGCAACGCGCCGGCCGCCCCGAGGACGAGGCGCATGTGGTTGCGGCAGTGCAGCTGGCGGCGCGGCTCAGGCTGCCGGTGGTCGCCACCCACCCGATCCAGTTCGCGACCGCCGACGACTACGAGGCCCACGAGGCGCGCGTGTGCATCTCCGAAGGCGAGATCCTGGGCAATCCGCGCCGGCTGCGCAAGTTCACCCACGAGCAGTATTTCAAGTCCGCGGCCGAGATGGCGCAGCTTTTCGCCGATGTGCCGAGCGCGATCGCCAACACCGTCGAGATCGCCAAGCGCTGCAATCTCACGCTGGTGCTCGGCAAGCCGCAGTTGCCGAACTTCCCGACGCCCAATGGCATGCCGATCGAGGAATACTTCCGGGTCGCTTCGTTCGAAGGGCTGGAAGAGCGCCTGGCGCACCTGTACCCCGACGCCGCCCGGCGTGATGCCGAGCGTCCACGCTATGTCGAGCGGCTGGA
>DASXKG010000061.1:0-11837 GCA_036496965.1 Variovorax sp. | reverse complement strand
ATGCCGACGCGTCGGTTCAAGAGCCCCTGCCTCGCGCAAACCCGTGCGCTGCTGATCATCCTTCCCGGCCGCGGCATGACCCTGCGCGAGTTGGAGCAGCAGGGCTTCCCGGCCGCTGTCTTCGCCGCCGGCTTGGCAGTGGACGTGCTGCTGGTCGACGCGCATGCAGGCTACTACCGGGATCGCGGCATTCTCGAGCGGCTGCGCCTCGACGTCGTGGCTCCCGCGCAAGCCGCGGGCCGTTCATCGATCTGGATGGCCGGCATCTCGTTGGGCGGCCTGGGCGCATTGCTGTATGCCGATGCGCATCCGGGCGAGATCGAAGGCGTGCTGGTGCTAGCACCTTACCTCGGCGAGCCCGAGGCCGTGGAGGCCATCGCCCAGGCCGGCGGCCTGTTGCGGTGGCAGGCGCCGCAAGGACCTCTGCCCGACGGCGAGATCGCGCAGCAAGCCTGGCGCAGCGTGCAGAGGCTCGTGCGGCCCGCAGAGCCTCCGGGCCGGCCGCCGGTCTATCTGGGCTTCGGTCTCTCGGATCGCTTCGCCCCCAGCGAGCGCGTGCTGGCCGAGGCTTTGCCGCCGGGCCGGGTGTTCACCGCTCCAGGCGGGCATGACTGGGATCCATGGCGGTGGCTGTGGCCGCGCATGCTGGCGGCCTCGGACCTGCCGCGCTGCGCGGGCACGCCGCCCTGAGCGCCAATCCACTCAAGGCGTGATCGCCACCTTCAGCACCCCGTCGCGCTGGTTGCCGAACAACTCGTAGGCGGCCTCGATGTCGTCCAGCTTGAAGCGATGCGTCACCAGCGGCTTCAGGTCGGCGCGGCCGGAGCCGACGATTTCCATCAAGCGGCGCATGCGCTCCTTGCCGCCGGGGCACAGCGTGCTGACGATCTTCAGGTCGCCCAGCCCGGCAGCGAAGGCGCCCAGTGGAATCTTCAGGTCGCTCGAATAGACGCCCAGGCTCGACAGCGTACCGCCCGGCCGCAAGCTGCGCAGCGAGGACTCGAAGGTGCCCTGGGTGCCGAGCGCCTCGATGGCGACGTCGGCGCCGCGTCCGTCGGTCAGCGCCATGATCTGCTCGACCGGATCGCCCTGCTTGAAGTCCACCACATGGTCGGCGCCGAGGCTGCGCGCCACGGCGAGCCGCTCGGGCACGGTGTCGACGCCGATGATGGTGCTGGCGCCCATCAGCTTCGCACCGGCGACCGCGCACAGCCCGATCGGGCCGAGCGCGAAGACGACGACGGTGTCGCCGATCCGCACCCGTCCGCTCTCGGCGCCCGAGAAGCCGGTGGACATGATGTCCGGGCACATCAGCACCTGCTCGTCGCTCAGGCCGTCCGGAATCGGGCTCAGGTTGGCCATCGCATCCTTGACCAGCACGTACTCGGCCTGGCAGCCGTCGATGGTGTTGCCGAACTTCCAGCCGCCCATGGCCTTGAAGCCGTGCTTGGTGCCCGGACCGTCCTGCGAGCCGCAGCCGCACAGGCAGGCATAGCTGTGGCCGCTCGGCGTGATCGCGCCGGCGATGACGCGCTGGCCTTCGCGGAAGCCCTCGACCGCCGAACCCAGCTTGTCGATCACGCCGACCGGCTCGTGGCCGATGGTCAGGCCGCGCTCGACCGGGTATTCGCCCTTCAGGATGTGGATGTCGGTGCCGCAGATGGTGGTGGTGGTGACGCGGATCAGGGCGTCGAGCGGGCCGACGTCGGGAATCGGCTTTTCCTCGAGCACGATGCGCCCTTTTTCAACGAAGACGGCGGCTTTCATTTTGGCCATGGCAGGACCCTTTCGACGGTGCAGGAAGTGATGGACGGAGCCTCGACAGGAAGCCCCTCCATTGCATCGCATGCAGGCGGCGCGGGTTTGACCAGGCGCAACAAACAGCGATGTTGTTGATTGAGGCGCAAAAAAACACGCCTCCCTCGGACGCGACCGCGGCCTGAGCCGCGGGTGCGCCGACTACAGCGCCGGCGCGCCCTCCAGCGTCCTCTTCATCGCCCGCAAGCCCTCGGCCACCATGCCGGCGATCGGCGTCGCCATCTCGTTGGGCAGCAGGTCGACGATCCAGACCAGGCGGCTTTGCGCGGGGCCCTGCTCGATCACCTGCAGCGAGGCGTTGTGATGCGAAAGCCGGCCGCCGGAGGCCGACCAGACTGCGCGGCGCGTGGCGTCGTCGAGGTCGACGATCACCTCGCGCGCCACCACGCCGTTGGCGAAGGTGACGATGCGGGCATCAGCGCCATCGAGACGGCAGTCCGTGACGAATCCGACGACCAGCCGGCGGTGGATCTCGCCGAAATCGCGCACGGCCTCCCAGATGGCGGCCGCGGGGGCGCGGACTTCGATTTCCTGGCGGATGGATGCCATGTCGTGTCTCCTTTCGAAGAAACCTTTGGCGCCCCAGGGCGTCCAGGCGAATTCTGGCGCGTTCCGGGCCGATGCGCTCGGCGCGGCGCTCAGCGCGCGACGCCGAGCAGTCTTTCCAGCACCTCCGGCTGGCCGCGCAGCGTGGCCGCCCGCTCGGCATGGACCACGGTGCCGTGGTCCAGCACCACCGCCTCGTCCGAGATGGCGAGGATCGCCTGCGGATGCTGCTCGACGATGATCGCCGCCAGCCCTTCGCCCTGGGTGATGCGGCGGATGGCGCGCAGCAGCTCCTCGACGATGATCGGCGCCAGGCCTTCGAGCGGCTCGTCCAGCAGCAGCAGCGTCGGGTTCAGCACCAGCGCGCGGCCGACGGCCAGCATCTGCTGCTCGCCGCCCGAGAGCTGCGTGCCGAGGTTGGTCTTGCGTTCCGCCAGCCGCGGAAACATCTCGTAGACGCGCTGCGGGTGCCATTTTCCTGGCCGGGCCACGGCCGTCAGGTTCTCGTGCACTGTCAGCGACTTGAAGATGTTGCGCTCCTGCGGCACCCAGCCGATGCCGGCCGCGGCACGCTGGTGCGGCGCCAGCTTGTGCAGCGCCACGCCGCCGAGCGAGATGCTGCCGCCGTGCTGGCGCGTGGCGCCGGCCAGCGTGTTGATCAGGGTGGTCTTGCCGGTGCCGTTGCGGCCCAGCAGCGCCAGCGTCTGGCCCTCGCCGAGCGCCAAGGCCACGTCGTGCAGCACCACGGCCTCGCCGTAGCCGGCGCTCAGGTTGTCGATACGCAGCAGTTCAGACATGGGGATTGTCTCCATGGCCGAGGTAGACCTCCTTGACCCGCGGATCGTTGGCGATCTGGTCCGGGTCGCCCTCGGTCAGCAGGGTGCCGTTGACCAGCACTGTCATGCGGTCGGCGAAGCTGAAGACCAGGTCCATGTCGTGTTCGATCAGCAGCACCGAGACGTCGGCCGGCAAGGCGGCCACGGTCTCCAGCAGTTCCTCGCGCTCGCCGGCCGGCACGCCGGCCACCGGCTCGTCGAGCAGCAGCACGCGCGGCTCGCAGGCCAGCGCGATGGCGATCTCCAGCAGGCGGCGCTTGCCGTAGGCCAGGTGCCGGGTCCGCTGGTCGGCGACGTCGCCGAGGCGGAAATGCTCGAGCAGCTGCCCGGCCCGCTCGGCCACCGCCTTCGAAGCGCCGAGCGGACGCCACCACTGGGCGCCCAGGCCCTGCTGCTGGGACACCACCAGCACCAGCGTCTCGAGCGGCGTCATGGTGTCGAACAACTGGTTGATCTGGAAGGTGCGCACCATGCCGCGCGCCACCCGCAGGTGCGGCGCCAGGCGCGTGATGTCCTCGCCCTCCAGCACGATGCGGCCCTCGGTCGGCGTCAGCACACCGGTCAGCAGGTTGATCAACGTGGTCTTGCCGGCGCCGTTGGGACCGATCAAGGCGTGGCGCGCGCCGCGGCGCAGGTTCAGCGAGACGTTGTTGGTGGCGGTGATGCCGCCGAAGCGCATCACCAGGCCGGTGGCCGAGAGCACGGTATCCGAGGCGCCGTTCATGGCTTGGCGACCCCGCGTGCACCAGCACCGAACCAGGTCCAGGGCCGTAGCAGCCGGTCGCGCCCGATCAGCATCAGCAGCACCAGGATCAGCCCGATCCAGAACATCCAGTATTGCGGCGTCACGGAAGACAGCGTGTCCTGCAGCAGCTTGAAGATGATCGCGCCGACGATGCCGCCATAGAGCCAGCCGACCCCGCCGATGACCAGCATCACCACCAGGTCGGCCGAGCGGTCGAAGGCCAGCACGTCGAGCGAGGCGAAGCCGGTGGTCTGCGCCAGCAGCGCCCCGGCGGCGCCGGCGATGGCGGCCGCGACGGTGTAGATCACGGCCAGCCGCGAGACCACGGGAATCCCGATCGCCATGGCGCGCAGCCGGTTGTCGCGGATCGCCTTCAGGGTGGCCCCGAAAGGCGAATGCACCAGCCGGCGCATCAGCAGGAACAGCACCAGCACGACCGAGAGCGAATACCAGGCGGCCACGCGGCCGAACAGGTCGAACTCGAACAGCCCCAGCACCGGCCCCATCACCACCCCCTGCAGGCCGTCGGCGCCGCCGGTGAGCCAGTCGAGCTTGTTGGCCAGTTCGAGCAGCAGCAGCGCGGTGCCGAGCGTGACCATCAGCCGCGTGAGATCGGTGCCGCGCAGGATGGTGACGCTGGCGATCAGGCCGAGCAGGCCCGACAGCACGATCGCCACCAGCAGCCCGAGCGTCGGGTCGGGCATCACCAGCTTGGCGAACAGCGCCGCGGCATAGGCGCCGAAGCCGAAGAATGCCGCATGGCCGAGCGACACGATGCCGGTGTAGCCGAGGATCAGGTCGAGCGACATCGCGAACAGCGCCACGATGGCGATCTCGTTGACCATCAGCGCGCGCGAGGGCAGCAAGAGCGGCAAGGCAAAGGCCATCAGCCAGACCGCGAACTCCCAGGGCCGCCAGCGGGCCTTGCGCAGCAGCAGCGACTGGAAGCCGGCCGAGGACGAAGGGGCACCCATCAACGGCCCCCCTTGCGCGTGAACAGGCCCTGCGGGCGCCACATCAGGATCAGGATCATGAGCAGGTAGACGGTGAAGGCGCCCATCTTCGGGATGAAATACTTGCCGCCGACATCGGCGATGCCCAGCAGCAGGGCCGCCAGCAGCGGCCCGGTGATCGACGAGGTGCCGCCGACCGAGACCACGATCAGGAAATAGATCATGTACTTGAGCGGGAAGGTGGGATCGAGCCCGAGGATCTCGGCGCCCAGTGCGCCGCCCAGGCCCGCCAGTCCGGAGCCGACCGCGAAGGTCAGCAGGAACACCACGTTGACGTTGATGCCCAGGCCCGCCGCCACCCGCGGGTCGTCGACCGCGGCGCGCAGCCGGCTGCCGAAGCGCGTCCTGGAAAGGATCAGTTGCAGCACCACGGTCAGCAGCGCGCAGACTGCGATGATGAACAGCCGGTAGTGGCCCATGCCCAGCATCAGGGCACCGTCGCCGATCTCGGTGCGCCCGCGCAGCCACTCGGGCAGCTGGATGTTCTGCTGCGAGGAGCCGACGAAATAGTCGACCGCCGCCACCGCCATGAAGGCCAGCCCGATCGAGAACAGCACCTGGTCGAGGTGCGACTTGCCGTACATCGGCCGGTAGATGGTGCGCTCGAGCAGCGCGCCGAGCAGCGCCGTGGCGATGAAGGCCAGCGGCAGGCAGGCCAGGAACGGAATCCCGGCCTTCTGCATCGCGAACACCGTCAGGTAGCCGCCGGCCATCGCGAAGGCGCCGTGCGCCAGGTTGATGAAGTTCATCAGCCCGAGCGTCACGGCCAGGCCGACCGCGAGCACGAACAGCAGCATGCCATAGGCAATGCCGTCAAAGAGAATTGTCAACATGCGGCTGTCCGGTTCGCCTCGTGCTTATTGTTTTGTCTTGCCGGGGTCCTTGACGTTCTTGATGACGTCGAACTCGATGTTGTAGAGCTGGCCGTCCTTCTTCTCGACCTTGCGCAGGTAGACGTCCTGCGTGATGTCGCGCGTCTGGGCATCGATCAGCACCGGGCCGCGCGGGCTCTCGAAGGTCTGGCCCTTCATCGCCGCCAGCAGGGCCGGGCCGCCGCCCTGGCCCTTGGTGGTCTTCAGCGCGTCGTAGATGACGTGCATGCCGTCGTAGCCGCCCACGGCCATGAAGTTCGGCCGCATGGTCTTGTTGGCGGCCTCGAAGTCGGCCACGAACTTCTTGTTCATGGCCGACGGATGGGCGGCCGAGTAGTGGTGCGTGGTGACCACGCCGAGCGCGCCGTCGCCCATGTCGTTGAGCTGGTCGTCGTCGGTCACGTCGCCGGTGGCGATCAGCTTGATGCCGGCCTTGTCCATGCCGCGCTCGAGGAACTGCTTCATCACCGCCGCGCCGGCGCCCGAGGGCACGAAGACGAACAGCGCATCGGGCTTCTCGTCGCGCACCTTCTGCAGGAAGGGTGCGAAGTCCGGGTTGCGCAGCGGCACACGCAGCTTGTCGAGCACCTTGCCGCCGTTGAGCTCGAAGCGTTCGCTGAAGAACTTCTCGGCATCATTGCCCGGGCCGTAGTCGGCCACCAGGGTGACCACCGACTTGATGCCGTTCTTCGGCGCCCAGTCGCCCATCGCCACCGAGACCTGCGGCAGGGTGAAGCTGGTGCGCAACATGTAGGGCGAGGCCTCGGTGATGATGGAGGTCGCAGCCGCCATCGTGATGGCCGGGGTCTTCGACTGCGTCGCGATCGGCGCCACCGCCAGTGCGATCGGCGTGAGGCCGAAGCCGGCCAGCACGTCGACCTTGTCGTTGACCACCAGTTCCTGGGCGATGCGCTTGGCGACGTCGGGCAGGCCGGTGTCGTCCTTGACGATCAGCTCGACCTTCTTGCCGGCGACCGTGTCGCCGTGCTGGGCCATGTAGAGCCGCACGCCGGCCTCGACCTGGCGGCCGGTGGAAGCCTGCTGGCCGGTCATCGGCAGGATCAGGCCGACTTTGAAGGTGTTGTCGTCGGCATGCGCGAAAGGCATGGCGAGGGCGATGGCGCTCAGGCTCAGGGCCTGGACGAGGGGGCGACGAAGCATCGAGCTCTCCTTAGCGGTGGAAGACGGAAACGGGGGCTATTGTGACCAAATGAAAGCTTGCCGCATCGGCGGCAAACACCTAGCGAGGCTTTCAACTGCGGCGACGGATCAGTTGCACGCCCGGCAAGGCATGGCCCCGGGTGCCATGCAGGACCTCGTGCAGATTGCGCTGCGCCATGCGGCTGTGCTCGCGCATCAGCGCCTCGGCACGAGAGCCTTCGCGGTTCTCGATCGCATCCAGCACCTGGCCGTGCTGATCCTGCGCAATCAACAGCATGTCGCGCGCCGCCGGCGAATTGGCCTGCACCACGACAAAGCCCGAGGGCGAGGCGAATGGCAGGTTGATCACGCGCGCCATCTGCTGGGCGATCAGCGGACTGCCGGACATCTCGCAAAGCAGGTGGTGGAAAGTCTCGTTGAAGGCGACATAGCGTGAGAACGCCGCGTCGTCGAGCGCGGGCTCGCGCAGCAGCTCGTCGATCCGATGCAGGCAGGTCCGCGCCTCGCGCAGCACCACCGGCGGGGCGCCGCGCTCGGCCGCCAGCCGCGCCGCCAGGCCCTCGAGCGTGCCGCGCAACTCGATCGCGTCCGCCACGTCGCGCTCGGAAAACGTGCGCACCGCATAGCCGCCGTTGGCCAGCGCCTCGAGCAGCCCCTCCTGTTCGAGCCGCATCAGCGCGCTGCGCACCGGCGTGCGCGAGACGCCCAGCAACTCGGAGATCGCCACTTCGGCGATGCGCGCGCCGCCGGGCAATTCGCCGGCCAGGATCATCTCGCGCAGGCGCAGCTGGGCCTTGACGGCGTGGGAGCCGCCGATCTCGGCCGGCTCGGCGGCTACAGGCGCTGCGTGGGCATTCATGGATACGAAATGTATACAGAAAATCGGCAAATCCGGCATAAATGGGCTTGGTTAAGGGTTAACACCGATCCAACTGTATCCAACAGCAGGGCCCGCTGTCCGGATACGATCGACCGTTCTATTCCAGATTCGACGGAGTCACCCCATGTCCCAGCACGCCGCCCTGCCCGCCCGCTACGACCACGTCGGCAGCTTCCTGCGCCCCCGCTACCTGCTCGAAGCGCGCGAGCAGAAAGCCAAGGGCGAAATCACGCCCGAGCAGCTTCGCCAGGTCGAAGACAAGGCCATCACCGAGATCGTCAAGTTCCAGGAAGACGTCGGCCTGAAGAGCATCACCGACGGCGAATTCCGCCGCACCTATTTCCACATCGACTTCCTGGAGCAACTCGGCGGCGTCAAGACCGACATCCCGGTGACCATCCGCAGGCCCGACGGCACCGAGGAGCTGGCCCCACCCGTGATGCGCGTGATCGACAAGGTCCGCCACGCCAAGAACATCCAGCTGGCAGACTTCCAATACCTCAAGAGCCAGGTTTCGGCCGGCCGTACGCCCAAGGTCACCATCCCCTCGCCGACCATGCTGCACTTTCGCGGCGGCCGTGCCGGCATCAGCAAGGAGGCCTACCCCGAGCTCGATCCGGTTTTCTATGACGACGTCGCCAAGGCCTATGGCGACGAACTGCGCTCGCTGGCCGAAGCGGGCTGCACCTATGTGCAGATGGACGACACCAACCTCGCCTACCTGTGCGACGAACGCATGCGCGAGGCGGCCCGCCAGCGCGGCGACGATCCCAACGAACTGCCGCACCGCTATGCAGGATTCATCAACAAGGTGGTGGCGCAGAAGCCGGCCGGCATGACGCTGGCCATGCACCTGTGCCGCGGCAATTTCAAGAGCAGGCATGCCGCCGCCGGCAACTACGAGCCGGTGGCCGAGGCGCTGCTCAAGGAAATGGACCTGGACGCCTACTTCCTCGAATACGACGACGCGCGCTCGGGCGACTTCCGCCCGCTGCGCTTCCTGCCCAAGGGCAAGACCGTGGTGCTCGGCCTGGTGACTACCAAGTTCGGCGAGATGGAAGACAAGGACGAACTCAAGGCCCGCATCGAGGCCGCCGCCAAGTACGTCTCGCTCGACCAGCTGGCGCTGTCACCGCAATGCGGCTTCTCGAGCACGGTGCACGGCAACAACATCGCGGTGGAGGCCCAGCGCGCGAAGCTGCGACTGGTGATCGAGACGGCGCAGGAAGTCTGGGGCTAGCAGCCGAAAGGCAGTTCTGGTGAGGTAGGCTCGGGCGCATGAAGCTCTTCACCGGACCCCTCAGCATGTTCGGCGCCAAGGCGCAGATTGCGACGCTGGAAAAGGGCCTGGCCTTCGAATGCGTCATGGTGCCCTTCGACCGGGATGACCACTACGCGCCGCCGCATCCCGAGGTGCTCCGGATCAACCCCAAGCGCCAGGTGCCGGTGCTCATCGACGGCGACGTCGAACTGTTCGATTCGACCCAGATCTTCGAATATCTGGAGGACCTCGTGCCACAACCGCCGCTGTGGCCCGCCGGCGTGGCAGCGCGGGCGCGGGCCCGGCAGCTCGAACTCCAGTCGGACGAGGTCTTCTTCCCCCAGGTGATCAAGCTCTTTGGCTTGCAGCACGACATGCAAGGCCCCGCGGCACTCGCGGCCTGCGCGGCCTGCGCCCGTTTCTACGATGCGCTCGAGCCGCTGCTGGTCGACAACGACTTTCTCGCGGGAAGCTATTCCTATGCCGATATCGCCTTCTACATGGCGCAGCTGTTCGCGGAACGCAAGGGCGCACTCATGACAGATGCCACGCCCAGGCTGCTGGCCTGGCGCGAGCGCCTCGGCGCGCGCGACGCCGTGCGCGAAGTGGTCGGCAACATGATGGCCTTCCTCGCCGCCCAGGGGCGTCCGGTGCCTGCTCATCTCCGATGGCATCTCTCCAAGTGAACGGCGCACCAAGTTGTTGACCTGGTTGCCTTCGCCCTCGCAGCACCTGCTGGTGGTCACCTTCGCGCTGCTGGTCTATGTGCTGAACACCCGCCTGCGGCGCGAGCAGCGCGCGCCATCGACCGCCATTGCCTGGGTGCTGGGCATGGCGCTCATGCCCTACGCGATCCTGCCGATGTACCTGCTGTTCGGCCAGCGCAAGTTGCGGCCCACGGGCATGCCCCGACCGCCGCGCGCGGTGCCGGCGGGGCACTGGGCCGCCGACCTCATCGATAGCTTCGGCCTGCCCGCACCGGGTCCGTGCGGCATCCGCCTGCATTCCGACGGCGCCGCAGCGCATGAAGCGCTGCTGGCCGTGATCGAGGGCGCGCGCAGCCAGCTCGACGTCTGCACCTTCATCATCGGCGACGACGCGCTCGGCAACGAGGTCATCGAGCGCCTCTCGCGCCGGGCGCGCGAGGGTGTCTCGGTGCGGGTGCTGCTCGACGGCTTCGGCGCACTCACGCTGCCGCGCTCGCACTTCAGTGCGCTGCGCAAGGCGGGCGTCCATGTAGCCGTGTTCCGGCCCTTCTTCAGCTTCAAGGGCAAAGGGCCGCGCAATCTGCGCAACCATCGCAAGTTCACCATCGCCGACGACCGCTGGCTCTGGTCGGGCGGCCGCAATCTGGCGGGCGAATACTTCACCGGCAACGATCATCATCCGGTGGCCTGGCGCGACCTGTCCTTCGACCTGCACGGCAGCGTGGCCGCGGCGGCGGCACGGCAGTTCGAGCACGACTGGTCGTCGGTGCGTCCGCGCAGCGCGCGCATCATCGCTGACGATCCCGAGCCGCCGCCGGCGGACGCCGGCCTCGCCCAGTTCCTGCCGAGCGGGCCGGACCAGATCGAGGACACGGCCTATGCCCTGCTGATCGACGCCTGCTTCCGCGCCGAGCATCGCGTGCTCGCGATCACGCCCTACTTCGTTCCCGGCGACAGCCTGCGCGACGCCCTGCGCCTGGCCGCCCGGCGCGGCGTGCAGGTGACGATCGCGATCCCCGCCCGGTCCAACCACCGGCTCGCCGACTTCGTGCGCGCCCGGACCATGCGCGACCTCGCGCGCGCCGGTGTGATCTTCAGGATGCTGCCCTTCATGGCCCATGCCAAGGCGGTGGTGGTGGACGAGGATCTGGCGATGTGCGGCTCCATCAATCTCGACCTGCGCAGCCTGCTCCTGAATCACGAGGCCAACGTGGTGTTCTACGGCCGCGACCAGATCGACTGGCTCGCTCAGTGGATCGAGGCCACCGCTTCAGCCGGCGAAAGCTATCGCGCCCGGCGGCCGGGACTGCTGCGCGATGTCGCCGAGGGGCTGCTGCTCACGATTGCCTTTCAGCTCTGAGGCGCAGCGGCCGTTTTCTATTGGTGTAGCTGGCATTGCCCAGCCCCGTGCCAACGGTCAGCACCGCCCAGCGCTTTACGTCCTGCATGAAAGGCAGCTCGCTCAGGCCCTGCACCACGGCGTCGTTGTGCAGCAGTGCCACCACGGGCTTGCCGCGGATCTTCGGAATCCGCTTGCACAGTTCGTTGGGGAGGTGGAAATCGTCGCTTTCCCAGTCGCCGGGAAGGTTCTGCGCGCCGCGCGCGATCGAACCGTCCTTGCGGATCAATCCCGGGCAGGCGATGCCGATGAAAGGCGCCAGCCGGATTCCCTTTTTGCTGCAGTAGCGAATCTGCGCTTCGAGCATCCCGGCGAGTCGGTCGACCAGCGCCTTGCGGCTGGGGCGTTCGTCGGCGTGGCGCCATTTTTCGCGCCGCAGCACCTTTGCCTTCGAAAGGCGTCCAGGACCTGCTTGCTGAGCTCCGTGGAGTGCTCCTCGCCCAGCGGATCCTCGCCCTTGGCGCGACGGCGGCGGCGCCAGCGTTCGAGCAGCTTTCTGAAGGCGCTCTGGCTGGCCTGGTCGCCGATGAATCCGTCCTTATGGCGCAACTGGAGGCTGTAGCCGTCGACCGTCACCGAGGGGAGGCGCCCCGACAGCG
>DASXKG010000060.1:0-1673 GCA_036496965.1 Variovorax sp. | reverse complement strand
GACGTGGCGAAGGTGCGGCGGCGTGCCGTGTGCGTGGCGCGGCTGGTGCCGGTCAAGGGCCACCAGACGCTGATCGACGCCTGGGCGCTCCTGCGCGACCGCGGCGTTGCCAACGAACTGGTGCTGGTCGGCGAAGGGCCGCTGCGCGAGAGCCTGGAAGCCCGAAGCCAGGCGCTCGGGCTCGCCGACCTGATCACCTTCCGTGGCTTCGTCTCGGATGTTCGCAGCGAATACGAACAGGCGCTGTTCGCGATCCTCGCAAGTTCGATCGAGGGCCAGGGCATCGTGACGATCGAAGCCGCCGCCGCGGGCCGCGCTTCGCTGCTGACCGATGTGGACGGCTCGCGCGACTGCCTGCCGCCGAACCGCGAGCTGCCCAACGGCCTGCCCTACGGCAAGGTCGAGGCGCTGGCGGATGCGCTGCAATTCTGGTTCGCCAACCCCGAGGCGGTGGCCGAGGAAGGCCGGACCTTCTTCGACTTCCACCAGGCGCTCAATTCGTCCAAGGTGCTGGGCGAGAAATACGCAGCCGCCTACCAGCGCACCGGGCCGCGCTCAAAACACTAGCGCGCCGCAGGCGAGCAGGCCGGCGAACAGGCCCAGCACGGCACGCCAGGTGACGGGACGGCATTCCACCCATCGGTACAGCAGCGCGGCCGCCGCGATCGACAGCAGCAGCGTCAGCAACAGGCCGAAGAGGTCGATCCAGGGCGTAACAGGCAGGAACCGGCTCACCAGCGCGCTGACCAGCAGCAGCACCGGGAAGTGGATCAGGAACAGCGAGTAGGAGATGCGGCCGAGGCGCACCAGCGGCGTGCCGAACGAGGGCCATGCGGCAGGACTCAAGGCGTCCAGGTGCTGCAGGATGGCCACCGCCAGCGCCGTGGTCAGCGCGATGGCGATCCGGCTGCGCCAGTCCAGGGCCAGCGCGGCCGCACCGATCAGCACCAGCATCAGCAAGGCCGGACGCCACAGCCTGCTGCGATCGGCCTGGCCGATCCAGAACACGAGCATGCCCAGGCCGTACGAACCGAAGAAGTAGATCGCCGTGATGTCGAGTTCCTGCTGCCGGTTGAACACATCGAGCGAAGCAATGACCAGCGCCACCACGACCCCGCCCATCAACCAGCGCGCCCGATCCAGCCCCAGGGCCCAGCGGCGCTGCAGCAGTTCCGACACGCCGATCGCGGCCAAGGCCAGCACGAAGAGCTGGAAATCGATCGCCACATACCAGACGCCGGTCGACAGCGCGTCGTAGCCCAGCAGGTCCTGCAGCAGCAGCCCGTGCGCCAGCAGCTGCGCCATGCCAGGCGCGCCGGGGACGGCCTCGTCGTCGTGCAGCCAGGGCCGCACCAGGGCCGCCACGAGCACGCTGAAGCTCAGCGCCACCAGGTAGGGCATGACCAGCCGCCCATAGCGCTGGAAGACCCGTGCCAGCGGCCGGTCGACCCGCAGCACGCCCTTCGGTGCCAGGCTGCCCGCCGCCAGAAAACCGGCCAGCACCAGGAACACCTGCACCGCCAGGCGGCCGTTCTGCGCCAGCCAGTCGAAGGTCAGCGGGGCCAGCGAGGAAGCGCCCGCGGGCAAGGGCCCGTAGCGCGAAAGATGATGCCCGACGATCAGCAGGCAGGCGATGCCCTTGACCGCATCGAGCATCGGCATGCGTGCCGCAG
>DASXKG010000059.1:0-6880 GCA_036496965.1 Variovorax sp. | reverse complement strand
GCTCGCTGGTGGTGAAGGTCGGCGCGCTGGTGTTCATCCTGTTCCTGCCGACGCAGTTCGCGCTCGACCTGCAATTGCTCGGCGGCGTGTGGATCCTGCAGACCTTTCCGGCGGTGGTCTTCGGGCTCTTCTTCGGCTGGTTCGGCGGCCCGGCGCTGCTGACGGGCTGGGCCGCGGGCATGGTCGGCGGCAGCTGGCTGGCGTTCTCGGACGGCATCAAGCCGGTGCACACCTTCCTGCTGCACGGCGCCGGCTACACGCTCTACACCGGGCTGATCGCGCTGGCACTGAACATCGTGGTGGCGGTGATCGTGCAGTTGCTGTTCGGGCGCAAGCCAGCGCCGCTTGCCGGCACGGGCGCGCCGCAGCGCTCAGTGCGACCGTAGGTATTCGGCGAGCAAGGGGTCTTCCACCGAAACCGGGCCGCCGGCCGCCTTGGCCAGCAGGCCGGCGCGGCGCAGGCGCTCGATGGCCGCGCGAACCCGCGCCACCGTCGGCGCACCGGCCTTCGCATCGGCCAGCGCTTGGAGCGTCTCCCGGCCCATCGGCGGCAGCCCTTTGGCGATCGCCAGCAGCACCGCGCGATCGAAGGCGTCGAAGGGCTGCATCAGCGCGTTCCAGATGCCTTCCTGCGTGACCAGGAAGTGCTTCACGCCGAGCTCCACGTCGGTCACGCCCTCGGCTGACATGGCTTTCACCACGTCCTTCAGCAATCCGGGCTTGGAGCCGATCTTCGCGTAGAGGCGGCGCAGCTCGTCGAGCAGCAGCCGCTTGCCGGGATGGACCGAGGCGAAATGGCCGGCGAGCTGCTTCAGGTACTCGTCGCCGAGCGCCGGAAAGTCGATCAGCTGCGCGAACTGGTACATGGGCGCACCCGCGGTCGACAGCATCCGCGCCAGGCCCTCCTGCGAGGAGCCGGTGAAAACCGACTGCAGGATGTCGCGGCGCTTGTGCAGCACCGCGCGCAGGGCGCCGATGATGCTGTCGCCGTCGGGCGCATCGGCCAGGGTCTGCACCTCGTCGAGCATCAGCAAGATGGGCCGGCCGGCGACTGCGTTCATGCGCACCACCAGCGCATCGAGCCGCAGCTTGGGTTCGAGCGGCAAGGCACGGCGCGCGGGGGCATCGCCCAGGTCGACCGAAGCGCCGATCAGGCCGAGCTTCTTCACCGGCGTGCGGCCGATGCGGGCGACGCGACTGCGCGGCACCGTGACGTCGTCGAAGCTTTCCTCCAGCGCATGGTTGATCGCCTCCAGCGGATGGGCCTTCTGGATCCACAGGTCGGCATAGACCGGCAGCAGCCCGGCCTGGACGGCGGCGGGCGCGAGATCGTGGTCGAGGAAGTAGGTCTTGCCCACCCGGCGCGGCGCGAACATGGCCAGCGGCCGCCCCGGCTGGGCACTCAGCAGGCCGATGTAGCTGGCCGCCAGTTCGGGGCGGCGCACCTGGATGTCGTCGAAGGTCTTCACGCTGTCGCTCGATGCTGTCGAAGCCGCAATTGTCGTTTTAACGACAACGAACCGCAATGGCCCGGAAGACCCGGGGATCAGAGGAAACCGACCGACAGCCAGGGCACGGCCGCGATCACCACGATGCCCAGCAGCAGTGCCAGCATGTAGCCGACCATCGGACGGATCGCATGGTCCGGATGCACCCGGGCGATCGCGCAGGCCGCGTAGAAGCCCACGCCCAGCGGCGGCGCGAACAGGCCCAGGCCCATCGACAGCGTGGCCACCATCGCATAGTGCACTTCGTGGATGCCCATGGAACGGGCGATGGGAAACAGCAGCGGGCCGAACAGCACGATCGCCGGAATGCCCTCCAGCACCGAGCCGAGCACCACGAAGGCCAGGATCGACACCGCCATGAAGGCCGGCGCGCCGCCCGGCAGCGTCGCCATCGAGCTGGCCAGCCAGCCCGAGAAGCCCGACTGCGTGAGGCCCCAGGCCATGGCCGTGGCGGTGCCGATGATCAGCAGGATCGCGCCCGACAGGGACGCCGTGCCGACCAGCATCGGTACGATGCGGCGCCAGTCGAACTGCCGATAGAGCAAGAGGCCGACCACGATCGCATAGGCGATGCCGAGGGTCGACACCTCGGTGGCGGTCGCCACGCCCTCGATCACCGCGGCGCGAATGACGAAGGGCAGCGCCAGCGCCGGCAGGGCCACGGCGAACAGGCGGCCGATCTCGCCCCAGCTCTTGCGCTCGGCCTGGCGCAGGTCGTCAGCGCGGCTGCGCCGGTGCACCACGACGCACAGGCCGATGCCCAGCACCACCGCCGGCAGCAGGCCGCCGGTGAACAGCGCCGCGATCGACACCCCGGTGGCCGAGCCGATGGCGATCAGCACCAGGCTGGGCGGCACGGTCTCGGTCTGCGCCCCGGTGGCCGCCAGCAGCGCCACCAGTTCGCCGTCGCGGGCGCCGCGCTTCTTCATTTCCGGAAACAGCGCCGGCGCGACCGCGGCCATGTCGGCAGCCTTGGCCCCCGAGATGCCGGAGACCAGGTACATCGCGCCGACCAGCACATAGGACAGCCCGCCGCGCAGATGGCCGAGCAGGCTGGCCAGGAAGGCCACCATCGCGCGCGCCATGCCCGTCATCTCGATCAGGAGGCCGAGGAAGACGAACAGCGGCACCGCCAGCAGGATCAGGTGCGACATGCCTTCGTCCATGCGCCCGATGATGACCGGCAGCGGGGTGTCGGTGCCGAGCGCCAGGTAGCTGAAGGTGCCCAGCCCGAATGCGAAGGCGATCGGGATGCCGGCGAAGACGCTGCCGGCCGCCACGCCGACGAAGAAGATCAGCAGGTTGAGCCGCCCCAGGTCCTCGAAGGCGGAGCGGCCGAACCAGAAGGCGGCGATCAGCACCAGGACGATCGCCACCGCCTGCAAGCCCGGCACCCACCGTGCATGGCGCACCAGCCGCAGCAGCGCGAAGACCGCCATCAGCACGATGCCCACCGGCAGCGCCGCGGCGCGCCACAGGTTGGAGATCTCCAGCGCCGGCGTGGTGATGGCGCCTTCGTCGGCGGCGTACTGCCAGGCCGGCCAGGCCACCAGCGCCAGGAAGGCGAGCGCGGCGCAGGTCGCGATGGCCTCGAACACCTCGCGCCCGTGCGGCCCGAACCTGGAGACCAGGGCGGTCATGCGCATGTGCTCGCCGCGCCTGAGCGCAATCACCGCGCCGAGCATCGCCAGCCAGACGAACAGGATCGAGGCCAGCTCGTCGGACCAGACCAATGGACGCTGGAGCACGAAGCGGGCAAAGACGCCGGCGAAGAGGACGACGATGTCGGCCAGCACCAGCAACGCGGCCGGCCCTTCGACCAGCCAGCCCAATGCGATGTCGAGTCGCTCGAGGCCGCCCCTGGAGGCGCTCACGCCAGTTTGCCGGCGCCGCCTTCCAGCAGCGCCCACGCCTCGTCGCCGTACTTCGATTTCCACTCCGAATAGAAGCCGGCCTTGCGCAGGCGGTCGCGGAAGGCGGCGGCATCGGGCTGGTTGAAGACCAGGCCCTTGCCGGCCAGTTCCTTCTGCAGGTTGGCGTTCAGCTCGGCGACATCGGCGCGCTCGTTGATGGCCGCCGCGTTGACGTGCCTGGCGACGATCGCCTGCAGGTCCGGCGGCAGCTTGTCCCAGGCGCGCTTGTTGGCCAGGAACCAGAAGCCGTCCCACATGTGGTTGGTCAGCGAGCAGTACTTCTGCACCTCGTAGAGCTTGGCCGTGGCGATGATGGCCAGCGGATTCTCCTGGCCGTCGACGATCTTCGTCTGCAGCGCGGAATACACCTCGGCGAAATTGATCGATGCCGGCGAGGCATCGAGCGCCTTGAACATCGAGGTCCACAGCGGCGACACGGGCACCCGGATCTTGAAGCCCTTGAGGTCCTCCGGCGTCGCGATCGGCCGGCTGGACGAAGTGATCTGGCGAAAGCCGTTGTCCCAGATCTTGTCCATCGCCACCAGGTTGGCCTTGGCGATCTGGGCGCGGATGAAGGCGCCGAGCTCGCCGTCCATCGATTTCCACACGGCCGCGTAGTCGTTGAACGCGAAGCCGATGCCGCTGATCGACGCGCTCGGCACCAGTGTCGACAGGATCAGGCCCGACAGCGTGAAGAACTCGATCGCGCCCGAACGCAACTGGCTCAACATGTCGGTGTCGGAGCCGAGCTGGTTGTTCGGGTAGATCTGGATGTCGACCCGGCCCTTGGTGTCGGCACGGATGGCGTCGGCCATCTCCTTGGCGCGGGTGTTCATCGGGTGCGCGAGCGGCAGGTTGTTCGCGTACTTGTAGGTGAACTCGGCCTTGGGCTGGGCGAAGGCCCGGCCGACCGGCAAGGCCAGGGCCGATGCGCTGCTGGCGGCCAGGATCTGGCGACGGGTGAAATTCATGGCTTGTCTCCTTGTTGTCGGCGGGTTCGTCCCGGGGCGGGAGTATAGGGCCGGGCCCCCGCGCACGAGCGGCCGGGCACGCCACGACACACCCGCAGATACACTGGAAAACGCACTCTCACCGGAGCCTTCATGAACGCGTCCTCCACCCCCACGCCCGTCGCCGTCATCACCGGCGGCGCGCGCGGCATCGGCCTCGAGATCGGCCGCTGGTTTCTCGCGCACGGCCATCGCGTGGCGCTGCTCGACATCGACCGCGCCACGCTGGAGCCCGCGGCGGCGGCGCTCGAGCGCCCCGACGACGTGCTCGCGCTGCATGTCGACGTTTCCAGTCCGCAGGCGGTCCGCACCGGCATCGACACAGTGGCGGCGCGCTTCGGGCGCATCGATGCGCTGGTCAACAACGCCGGCATCGCGATCTTCAAGCCGATCGGCGAGACCAGCTTCGAGGAGTGGCGCAGCGTGCTCGGCGTGAACCTCGACGGCGCCTTCCTGTGCACCCAGGCCTGCGCGCCGGTGATGCTCCAGACCGGCGGCGGCGCGGTGGTCAACATCGCTTCGATCTCGGGCCTGCGCGCGAGCACGCTGCGCGTGGCCTACGGCACCAGCAAGGCGGCGCTGATCCATCTCACCAGGCAGCAGGCGGTCGAGTACGGCAACGCCGGCATCCGGGTCAATGCGATCGCGCCCGGGCCGGTGGAGACCGAGATGGCCAAGCTGGTGCACAGCGTGGCCATCCGATCCGACTACACCGATGCCATTCCGCTCGGGCGCTACGGCACCACCCAGGAGATGGCGGCCACCGTGGGCTTCCTGTGCAGCCCGGCGGCCAGCTTCATCAACGGCCAGGTGCTGGCGGTCGACGGGGGCTTCGATGCCGCCGGCGTCGGGCTGCCGACGCTGCGCAAACGCTGATTCGTTCGATTGTTCAACCCACCCCGTTCGGAGGATCGTCATGCACAAGCGCAAAGTTGCCGAAGTCATCGTCGAGTCACTTCAAGCCGCAGGCGTCGAGCGCTGCTACGGCGTGGTGGGCGACACGCTGAACCACATCACCGATGCCATCCGCCGCAGCGACATCGCCTGGGTCCACATGCGGCACGAGGAATCGGGCGCCTTCGCCGCCGGCAGCGAGGCCCTGCTCACGGGCCATCTCACGGCCTGCGCCGGCAGTTGCGGACCCGGCAGCCTGCACTTCATCAACGGGATCTTCGAGGCCAACCGGAATCGGGCGCCGGTGCTGCTGATCGCCAGCCAGGTGGTCACCAGCGAACTCGGCATCGACTTTCCGCAGGAGGTCGACTTCAAGGCGGTCTACGCCTCCTGCAGCGTCTTCTGCGAGATGCTCGTCAATCCATCGGAGGCCAGGCGCATGACCACGCGGGCGGCCCAGGCGGCGCTCACGCGCGGCGGCGTCGCGGTGCTGATCGTGCCGGCCGACGTCAGCGCCAGCGAGATCGACCCCGGGCCGGCCTATGCCGTGCACACGCCCTCCCCCGTGATCCGGCCGAGCGACGCCGAGCTGCAACGCATGGCCCAGGTCATCAATGAATCGGGCAAGGTCGCGATCTATGCCGGCGCCGGCTGCCGGGGTGCGCACGCCGGCCTGCTGGCTTTGTGCGAACGCCTGAAGGCGCCGATGGCGCACACCTCGCGCGCCAAGGATTTCGTCGAGTACGACAACCCGTACAACCTCGGCATGACCGGCATCTTCGGCTCCAAGGCCGGCTTTCACGCGGTCATGGGATGCGACGCGCTGCTGCTGCTGGGCTGCGACTTCGCCTGGCGCCAGTACTACCCCCAGCAGGCCCGCGTGGTCCAGGTCGACATCGACCCGACCCACCTGGGACGGCGCCATCCGGTGGAGATCGGGGTGGTCGGCGACATCGCCGCCACCCTGGAGGCCCTGCTGCCGCTGGTGGCCGAGAAGACCGATCGCGGTTTTCTCGACGCACGTCTCAGGGACCTTGCCGAGGTGCAGGAGGAGCATGCGCACCAGGAGCGCCCGGGCAGCCAGGGCCTGATCCATCCGCAGCAGCTCACGCGGCTGCTCGACGCGCAGGCCGCCGACGATGCGATCTTCACCGCGGACGGCGGCAGCCCGATGGTCTGGGTGCTGCGCCACACGCGCGCCAACGGCCGCCGTCGCACCCTCACCAGCCTGCTGCACGGCACGATGGCCAATGCCATGCCGCAGGCGCTCGGCGCCAAGAAGGCCTATCCGCACCGGCAGGTGATCGCGCTGTGCGGCGATGGCGACCTGGCGATGCTGCTGGGCGATCTGCTTACTACCGTGCAGGAGAAGATCGACGTGAAGATCGTCGTCTACAACAACGGCACGCTGGGCTTCGTCGAACTGGAGATGAAGGTCGAGGGCCTGCTCGATGCCTACACCGACCTGGTCAATCCGAACTTCGCCGCCTTGGGCGAGGTGGTCGGCCTGCGCGGCTGGCGGGTCGAGCGCAATGAGGAGCTGGAAGGCGCGGTG
>DASXKG010000058.1:0-3484 GCA_036496965.1 Variovorax sp. | reverse complement strand
TCGCCATAGAAAAGCGAGGTGCCGAAGATGCCGACGACCAGGAGGATGCCGCGCAGGCGCGGCTTGTCCGCGACGGCCTGCGAGGCCAGCGCCAGCATGGCCACCAGGCCGCCTTCGCCCTCGTTGTCCGCGCGCAACACCAGCACCACGTACTTGAGCGAGACGATCACGGTCAGCGTCCAGAAGAACATCGACAGGATGCCGTAGACATTCTCGACCGTGAACTGCACATGGCCGTGGCGGAACACCTCCTTGACCGCATACAGGACGCTGGTGCCGATGTCGCCATAGACGACGCCGACAGCGGCGATGATCAACGCCAGGGAGGCGGACTTAGGTGCGGGCACAGGGTCGATGCATAGGGTCGTCGGGCGTCTGCACGCCAGGGCGCGTCGTTGACCGGGACCGGCCGCCGCATCACCACCTCCACCCTGTTTTTCTGCGTTGCTGAGGAGCCGCTATTTTGCCGCCCCCCGGACCCGCCGCAAGATGGGGCGCGAAATCATTCGTAGACCTCGGCGTCGGGGTCGGTGGCTTCCAGCTCGTAGCTCGCCGCCACCATCGCCAGCCGGCCGATCACGCCATACATGTAGAACCGATTCGGCGCACTCGCGCCCGGCTTGGCGCCCGGCTGAGGCAAGTGCGCACTTTCCGAAAACGCCAGGGGCACGAAGCTGGCACCGGGCAGGTTCAGGTTCTCGTCCGGATTGCGTTCCGCGTGGACCCGGTAGAAGCCGCCGACCACGTAGCGATCCATCATGTAGACCACCGGCTCGGCCACGCCGTCATGCACCCGCTCGTTGGTGAGCACGCCTTCCTGCACGATGACGTCGATCGGCATCCCTTCCTCGGCGCCGGCGCCGGTCTTGCTGCGCGAGCGGCCTGCCAGCGCCTCGAGGTCCCTGGCATCACGCACCGTCAGGACGCCCAGCCCGGAGCCGCCGCGGTCGGCCTTGACCACCACGAAGGGTTTCTCGTTGATGCCGTATTCCTTGTATTTGCGCCGCACCTTGGTGAGCAGCGCGTCGACATGGCTGGTCAGCACGTCCACGCCCTGCCCGCTCGCGAAGCTCACGTCGCCGGCCTTCGAGGACATCGGATTGATGAGCCAGGGATCGATGCCCAGCAGCTTGCCGAAGCGCTTGGAAACTTCCTCGTAGCTATGGAGGTGGTTGCTCTTGCGCCGCATCGACCAGCCGGCATGCAGCGGCGGCAGCAGGTACTGCTCGTGCAGGTCTTCCAGGATGCCCGGCGTGCCCGCGGCCAGGTCGTTGTTGAGCAGGATCGTGCACGGATCGAAGTGCTTCAGGCCGAGGCGGCGCCGGCTGCGCACCACGGGCTCCAGGCAGACCGTCTCACCGTTCGGCAGCTCGATCTTCTTGGGTGACTTGATCGCCGGATCGATGGAGCCCACGCGCACGTTCAGCCCGGCCATGTGGAAGATCCGCACCAGTCGCGCCACGTTGGCCAGGTAGAAGGTGTTGCGCGAATGGTTCTCGGGAATCACCAGCAGGTTGCGCGCCTCGGGGCAGATCTTCTCGATCGCCGCCTGGGCCGCCTGCACCGCCAGCGGCAGCATGTCCTCGGTCAGGTTGTTCCAGCCGCCAGGGTACAGGTTGGTGTCGACCGGGGCCAGCTTGAAGCCGGCATTGCGGATGTCGACCGCGCTGTAGAAGGGCGGCGTGTGCTCCATCCATTCGAGCCGGAACCAGCGCTCGATGGCCGGCGTCGAGTCCAGGACGCGCTGCTCGAGTTCGTTGATGGGGCCGGTCAGGGCGGTGACGAGATGGGGGACCATGCGGCGGCCTTGCTTTTTACGTGTTCTGCAACGAAAAGTGCAGAGTGGAATTGTAGGATTTGGGGATGAGCGCCCCGATGACAAGCGCCGTCCCCCGTCCTGGCCGCCCGCGCTCGGTTCAGGTCCGTGTTTCGCCCTGGCCGAGCACGATGTACTTCAGCGAGGTGAGGCCTTCGATGCCCACCGGTCCCCGGGCATGGAACTTGTCCGTGCTGATGCCGATTTCCGCCCCCAGCCCGAATTCGAAACCATCGGCGAAGCGCGTACTGGCATTGACCATCACACTGGCCGAATCGACCTCGCGCAGGAAGCGCTGCGCGTTCATGTGGTCGCGCGTGACGATCGCGTCCGTGTGGTGGCTCGAATAGCGGTTGATGTGCGCGATGGCCTCGTCCACGCCTTCGACCACCTTGATGCTGATGACCGCGGCCAGGTACTCCTCGGACCAGTCCGCTTCCACCGCATCGACGATCCGGGCCTGCGGCAGATGGGCGCTATCGGCGCGCAGGATGCGCGCCGCGGCGGCATCGCAGCGCATCTCCACGCCCTTGGCCGCGAACACCGCGCCGATCTCCGGCAGGAAGGCCTCGGCCACCGAGGCGGCCACCAGCAGCCCTTCGGCCGCGTTGCAGGGGCTGTACTTCTGCGTCTTGGCGTTGTCGACGATCTTCAGCGCCATGTCGGGCTCGGCCGTGTGGTCGACGTAGACGTGGCAGTTGCCGTCCAGGTGCTTGATGACCGGCACCCGCGCTTCGCGGCTGATCCGCTCGATCAGGCCCTTGCCGCCGCGCGGGATGATCACGTCGACGAACTGGGGCATCGCGATCAGCTGCCCGACCGCCTCGCGGTCGGTGGTGCCGACCAGTTGCACCGCATCGACGGGCAGGCCTGCTTCGGCGAGCGATTCGGCCACCAGCCGGGCCAGCGCCTTGTTCGATTCGATCGCCTCGGAGCCGCCGCGCAGGATGGCCGCGTTGCCGCTCTTGATGGCCAGGCTCGCGGCCTCGATGGTGACGTTGGGGCGGCTCTCGTAGATCATGCCGAAGACGCCGATCGGCACCCGCATCTGGCCGACCCGGATGCCGCTGGGCTGTTGCCTCATGCCGATGACCTCGCCGATCACGTCGGCCATGGCGGCGAGCTGCTCGCAGCCCTGCGCCACCGTCTCGATGGTCTTCGGCGTGAGCTTGAGGCGGTCGACCATCGGCGCCGCGAGACCCGCGGCCTCGGCGCGCGCCAGGTCCTGCGCATTGGCCGCGGCCAGCACGGGGCCGGCTTCGCGCAGGCGCCGCGCGAGCGCCTTGAGCGCCTTGTTCTTGGTGGCGGCGTCGGCCCGCGCCATCAGCGCGCAGGCGAGCTTGGCCTGCAATCCGAGCACTTGCATGTACTCGGGGACATTCAGGGTATTCATCCTCCAATTGTGCCGCGAGCACGAATACCGGCGCCCTCCAGGGGACGCCGTGCACCAAACGGGTGCTTCACCCTCCGGCAGAAGAGGTCGGCGCGCAGGCGCGGCAGAGCGTCAAGGCCAGCCGTTGCAGGGCCTGCCAGCCGTCGCTCGGCCAATCCGGCTGCTTGAGCCCCTTGACGATGCCGTCCACCAGATGCGCCGATCGCAGCATGCGCGCCAGCGCCCGGTCGTCGATGCGCGGCAGCACGCGCTCGAAGGCGCGCTCGCGCGGGCCC
>DASXKG010000057.1:0-5588 GCA_036496965.1 Variovorax sp. | reverse complement strand
CCCACGCCGCGCACCGCGCGCTCGATCTCGTGGCCGGTGCTGCGGGTCGGGTTGAAGGCGCTCGATGACAGGATGTCCTGCCCACCCGTGGCCGAGGTGTAGTTGTTGTCGACCACGATCGTCAGGTTGTCGCTGCGGTTGAACACCGCATTGGCCACGCCGCTGGTCAGTCCGTTGTGCCAGAAGCCGCCGTCGCCCATCATCGAGATCGCCCGCTTGCCCGTCGGGGCGTTCAACGCCGCCGCACCGGCCCCGCCGAGGCCGTAGCCCATGGTGGTGTTGCCGATGTGGAAGGGCGGCAGGATCGAGAACAGGTGGCAGCCGATGTCGGCACTGACGTGATGCGGACCGAGTTCGCGCTCGACCAGCTTCATCGCGCTGAAGATCGGCCGCTCGGGGCAGCCGGTGCAGAACCCCGGCGGGCGGGCATGCACGCTGGCATCCAGCGGCAGCGACGGCTCGGGGGCGCCATCGACACCGATGGCGGCCACTTCGGTCGACGGCACTTCGATGAGCGGAATCACCCGGCGCACCGGCGCCGCCACCGGCAGCGGCAGCAGCCGGCCGTAGCGCTCGGCGAAGCTGCGCATGCCCTTCTGCACTTCGGCAGCGGTGTATTCGCCGGCCACCGGCAGCATGTCCTTGCCGTGCAGTGCCGTGGCCAGGCCGCCCTGGCGCAGGATGGTCGCGAGGTTCTGCTCGACGAAGTTGGGCTGCCCTTCCTCGACGACCAGCACCGCGCGCTTGCCTTCGCAAAAGCGCAGCACTTCGCTGTCGATCAGCGGATAGGCGACGTTCATCACGTACAGCGGCACCCGGGTGTTGCCGTAGACGTCGGACAGCCCGAGCCGTTCGAGCGCCCGGATCATCGTGTTGTAGCAGCCGCCCTGCACGATGACGCCGATGTCGTCGGCATCCTCGGCAAAGAATTCGTTGAGCCCGCGCTCCTCGATGAAGCGCACGGCCGCGGGCCAGCGCTCGCGCACCTTCTCCTGCTCGTGCACGAAGCTCGCCGGCGGCAGCACGATGCGGCCCACGTCGCGCTGCGGGTTCTCCAGCGCGTCCTTGACGGTGAAGGTCGAGCGGCGGTTGTCGGCGGCGATGAACTGCCCGTGCACATGGCAGGCGCGGATGCGCAGCTGCAGCATCACCGGCGTGTGGCTGGCTTCGGACAGGTCGAAGCCCTGCTTGACCGCCTCGACGATCGAGGGCAGGTTCGGCCGCGGATCGAGCAGCCAGATCTGCGACTTCATCGCGAAGGCATGGCTGCGCTCCTGCATGATCGAGGAGCCTTCGCCGTAGTCCTCGCCGACGATGATCAGCGCGCCGCCGGTGACACCGCCGGAGGCCAGGTTGGCCAGCGCATCCGAGGCCACGTTGGTGCCCACGGTGGCCTTGAAGGTCACCGCGCCGCGCAGCGGGTAGTTCACCGATGCCGCCAGGGTTGCCGCGGCGGTGGCTTCGCTGGCGCTGTTCTCGAAGCGGATACCGTGTTCCTGCAGGATGTCCTGGGCATCGGCGAGCACGTCCATCAGGTGCGAGATGGGCGCGCCCTGGTAGCCCGCGACGTAGGAAACCCCCGATTCGAGCAGCGCCTTGGTGACTGCCAGAATGCCCTCACCACGAAACACTTCGCCGCCCGCAAGCCGCAGTTTCTTGACTTCCTCGACGAACGATCGCTCGGCCATATTGCTCCTTCAGGCGTGGAATGACGGCTTCACCGCGAAACCAAAACCTCTATAATGTTTACAAGTGAACCTATCCACAATCATGAATAACCCTAGGCAAGCAAGCAACGTGCCCGCGGCGCCGGGTTCGGTCGAGGAAGTTGCCGGCGCGGAGGAACGCCGCTTCGTCGATGACTATCTGCCCGCGCTGCTGGCACAGGCCAGCCAGCTGATTTCGTCCGAATTCCACCGGGTGGCGCGCCAGCATGGCTTTTCGGTCTCCGAATGGCGGGTGATGGCCTCCCTGGCCGGCGGCAAGGCGATCAGCATCGGCCAGCTGGCGCAGGTGACGGTGACCAAGCAACCCACGGTGACGCGGCTGCTCGACCGCATGGAGGCACGCGGACAGATCGAACGCCTGCCCCATGACAGTGACCGCCGAATCACATTGGTGCGCATCACCCCCCAGGGCACGCACGCGGTCGAGCATCTGATGGACCTGGCGCGCGAGCACGAACTGCGCGTGCTGGAGCCCTTCGGCCTGGCGCGCGCCGAAGAACTGAAGGACACGCTGCGCCACATCATCGAGCTGCACGCGCGCGCGCCGGCCGAGTCGGCCGACGAAGACTGAGCCGGCGCGAGCGCGAACGCCTCAGGCCGCCGCCGGGCCGCTCCCAAGGCGGCCTGGGCCCCCTCGGGGGGCAGCGAGACACGAAGTGAGGAGCGTGGGGGCCGGTCAACCCAGCGTGCGATCGGCCGGCGGCCGCCCATACCCGGCATGGCGCAGCATGCCGAGCGTGCGCGACAGCACGTCGGCCCTGTAGGCCGCCAGGTCGCGGCCGGCGTAGTCGTAGAAGCCGCTGCCGCTTTTCAAGCCCAGCCGGCCCTCCTCCACCATGCGCCCGACGATGGCCGGCGCCGCATAGCGCGCGGCATCGATCGACGCCGACATCTCGCGACTCGCGTGATGCAGGATGTCGCAGCCGCCGAAGTCGATGAACTCCACCACGCCGAGCGCCGCGAAGCGAAGGCCGAGTCCGTAGCGCGTGGCCTTGTCGATTTCCTCCGCGGTCGCTGCGCCTTCCTCGATCATGCGGGCCGCTTCGTTCATCACCAGGGCCTGCAGCCGCGGCACGATGTAGCCCGGCGAAGGGCCACAGACGACCGGCAGCTTGCCGATCGCCTCCATCAGGGCCTTGGCGCGCGCGAGCACGCCGGCGTCGGTGCCCGGGTGGCAGCTCAGCTCGACCACCGGAATCACATAGGCCGGATTGAGCCAGTGCATGTTGAGGAAGCGCCCCGGCAGCCGTACCAGGCCGGCCAGGTCCGTGACCAGCATGCTGCTGGTGGTCGATGTCAGGATGGCATCGTCGCGGCAATGGCGGTTGAGCTGCTCGAAAGCCTCGCGCTTGGCGTCGAGGGTTTCAGGCACGCCCTCGAAGACCAGGTCCGCCGCAGCCAATGCCGCCGGCGCGTCGCTCGCCCCGACGAGCTCGACGCGCGCCGCGATCGCAGCCACCTGCGCCACCTCGAACACGCCGAGTTGCGCAAGACCGTGGAGGCTGCCTTCGATCTCAGCCAGCGCTTCGCCGCGCAGCGCCTGCCAGGCCGCGTCGCTGCGCAGGCGCAGGTCGACCAGCGAGATGCGCCACCCCGCGTAGGCGAAGGCGATCGCGATGCCACGGCCCATGCGTCCGGCGCCGACAGCCGCAAAGCGCGGGCCCTGCAGCGTGGGCTCAGGCGCCATCATGCAGCCTCTTGCTCAGTTGCTGCGGCGTCAGTTGCGCGAGCCCCAGCGTCTCGAGCGTGCGCGGACCGCGCCGCAGGTCGCGGCCGAGAAAACCGCCGACGATCGCCAGCAGGCCGTGGGCGATCGGCGCATCGACGCCGGCATGCCGCGCCGCGGAGGCGAGGAAGGCCAGGCCGAGTTCGGTGTCTTCGGTGATGTAGCGGTGCGTATGGAGGTCGATGTTCTCGCGCCAGTCGCCCGACTTCACCAATTGCTTGTGCGCGTCGCCGTACATCCATTGGTCGTTGTGGTAGTGGTCGGCCAGCGGATAGTGGGGCCCCGCGTGGCCGAAGGCCTCGCGCACGGCGATGCGCTCCTGGTCGAGGCGGTCGGTGACATCGCGCACCGCTTGCTGCGTGCCCTCGTTGTGGATGTCCCAGCGCTCGAAATGCTGCAGCGGCGCGGCGTTCATCACCATCAGCGGCGGGTGGATCACCGGGCCTGCATTCATCAGCGCGCCCGACAGCGCGTCGCCGCAACCGTGCACGCTGGGATAGGCGCGCCGGATCACCTCGATGGCTTGGGCCTCCTTGCGCGCCGGGTAGACCCCGGTCGGCAGGCGAACCGCGCGCACCGTCACATTCACCTCGCGCTCGCCGTGCTTGCGCGCCAGGTAGGGCAAGGTGCCGGTCTCGGCCCAGGCCAGGTCGGCGCGGTTGCCTGCGTCGGCCACGATGCGCGCCATGACGTAGCTGCCGAAGGTGCCCGGCGGCAGGAACACCACCTGCCCGTCGACGAGATGCGGCGCCATCGCGCGGGCGATGTCCTGCTGGGCGATGGCGGGGGTCGGGATGACGATCAGCTCGGCGCCATCGAGCGCGGCGCCGATGTCCGCCGTGGCCAGCGCGATCTTCACGTCGCGGCTGCCCTGCGCGTCCTTCAGCGTGATCGATCCGGTCTGCACGACCGGTGCCAGCGCAGCCGCGTCGCGTCGCCAGAGACGCACCTCATGGCCGGCTTCGGACAGGTCGGCGGCGGCGGCATAGGCGCCGTGGCCGCCGCCCAGGATTGCGATTTTCATAGGTCGAATCGTGAAAGGAAGAATGTGGATGAACCGGCCGCGAGAGGCATCACGGAGCAGCAAGTCCGCAATACATTACTTTTCATCTGTTCATATGTCAACTAAAAATGGAGCGTATGGGTGTTTCCCATGAGAGAGAACGCTGCGCGCCAACCGCTGACGAGAAGGGGTTTCCAAGCCCGTGCAGGCGTCATAGGATGCACCCTCCCATGCAAAAGTGGTCGCGGGCTTCATCGTCCCGGCCTGCGCTCCTTGCTCCCACGATGGAGAAGCACAATGCCTACGTACCAGTATCGATGCGTGAAGTGCGGCGAGGTATTCGAGCACGTCGAACACGTGGCCGAGCATGAAGTTGCCCAGCTGAAGTGCCCGAAGTGCGGCAGTGAGGCGGTTCAACACCAGCCGACGCAGTTCTTCGCGAAGACCTCCAAGAAGAGCTAGACAATTCAGGGCGCCCCCTGCCCCGCCGGGGGCAAGCGTCCATCCGGGTGCAAAGCTCTCGCTCGTCGAGGAACGAGCGAAGCACGCGCTCGGCCCGCACTTGCTTCATCCAAGAAAGATTCAAATGGCCAGACAACGCATCAGCTCGGGCTCGAGCTTCGAGGAACAGATGGGCTATTCGCGCGCCGTCGTCTCCGGCAACTGGGTCTTCGTCTCCGGCACCACGGGTTTCGACTACGCAACGATGACCATCGCGCAGAGCATCGTCGAGCAGACCGAGCAGTGTTTCAAGAACATCGCCGCGGCGCTGCAGCAGGCCGGGGCCAGCCTGGACGACGTAGTCCGCGTGACCTACGTGCTGCCCGAAGGCGCGCTGTTCGAGCAATGCTGGCCGGTCATGCGCAAGTACTTCGGCAGTGTGCGGCCGGCCGCGATGATGATTTCGGCGGGATTGGCCGATCCGCGCATGAAGATCGAGATCGAGGTCACGGCGCTGAAGGGTTCCCAGGCTGTAGCACAGTAGTGCTACGATAGAGCCAAAGGGGTACCTGCATGTCGACCACCACCATTCGCATCGAAGACAGCCTCAAGGCGCGCATCGCGTTCGCGGCGGAACGCGCAGGCAAGACCTCGCATGCATTCATCGTCGACGCGATCGCGCAGACCGTCG
>DASXKG010000056.1:0-2469 GCA_036496965.1 Variovorax sp. | reverse complement strand
CCGCCGGCACCTCCGACGTCCTGGCGCGCCTGGTCGCTGCCGATCTGCCCGCCCTCCTCGGCCAGCCGGCGATCGTCGAGAACCGTCCTGGCGCGGCCGGCATCATCGGCACGCGCGAATTGGTCGATGCGGCGCCGGATGGCCACACGCTGCTGCTCGGGCACGTGGCGACCAACGCCATCGTGCCGGCCCTGTACCACCCCAAACCCTACGACGCCATCAGCGACTTCATGCCGATCAGCCCGGTCGGCACCGCGCCGGACCTTCTCGTCGTGCCGGCGAGCAATCCCGCGCGCACGCTGGCCGACCTGCTGGCGCAGGGCCGCAAGGGCGGCGACCTCACCTACGGTTCGCCGGGCGTGGGCCTGCCGCAGCATTTCTTCGGCTACATGCTGTCCAGGGAGTCGGGCGTGCCGATGCGGCATGTACCGTACAAGGGCAGTGCGCCGGCGCTGATGGATGTGCTCAGCGGCCAGATCAGCATGATGTTCGTCACCTCCGGAGCCGCAGCGCCCTATGTGAGGAGCGGCCAGGTACGGGCGCTGGCGGTCGCGACGCAGGAGCGCAGCCCCTTCTTCCCGGATGTGCCCACGATGAAGGAGCAGGGTTTCCCCGGTGTCGCGCAGCAGACCTGGTTCGGCCTGTTCGCGCCGGCGCGCACGCCGCCCGAGATCGGCGACGAACTCAATGCAGCGCTCGGCGCCATCCTCGCGCGCCCCGCGTTCCGCTCCCGCCTCGAAGGCCTGTTCGTGGAACCGGCGACGCCACATGAGCGCGGGGTGTACGCCGCCTTCATCCGGAACGAGGCGAGCAAGTGGGCCGACATCGTCCGCCAGTCCGGCATCAACGCGGAGTAGATCCGGCATGCTCCAAGCCAAGACCATCAGCCTGAGCCGCACGCAGCGCGTGCACCTGGGTCTAGCGGCGGCGCAGGCTGTCGCCGACGAGGCGGCGGCATGCGGTGCGCGGCGCGTGCTCCTGGTCGCCAACCGGTCGCTCGTGCAGGGCACGCCGGTCGTTCGCGAGATCGAGCAAGCCCTGGGCGCCGCTCATGCCGCGACCTGGACGGGTGTGTCGCCGCATGTTCCGCGCGCCGACGTGGTGGCGGGCATCGCGCAGGCGCGCAGCTGCGGAGCGGACATGATCGTGGCGATCGGCGGCGGCTCGGTGATCGATGCCGCGAAGGTGATCAACCTGGGCCTGCGCCACGAGGTCGCAGCCCTCGAAGACCTCGACCGCTTCGCGCTGGTCGTCCGGCGCAAGGACGGCTGGCTCCGCCCCGCATTCGACGGACCGGGCCTGCCGCTGGTGTGCGTGCCCACGACCCTGTCCGGTGGCGAGTTCAGCGCCCTGGCCGGGATGACCGACGAGCGCGCGCGAAAGAAGGACGGCATCGTGCATCCGGACATGGCGCCGGCGGCGATCGTGCTGGACCCGCGCGTGACCCTGCACACGCCGCAATGGCTGTGGCTGTCGACAGGCATCCGCTCCGTGGACCATGCGACCGAGACGCTGGCCTCGGACAGGTCCGACCCCTACAGCGACGGCATGGCCGAAAGTGCCCTGCGTCTGCTGGCCGAAGGCCTGCGCCGCGTGCAACAGGCCCCGTCCGACCTGCCGGCCCGGCTGCTGTGCCAGGTCGGCACCTGGCAGTCGAAGATCCCGAGCGCCGCGGGCGTGCCCATGGGTGCGAGCCACGCGATCGGCCACGTGCTGGGCGCACGCCATGCCGTTCCCCATGGATACACCTCCTGCGTGATGGCACCGTGGGTGCAGGCCTGGAACGCGAGCCACGCGCACGAACGCCAGCGCCGCATCAGTGCGGCACTCGGCGATGCGGCGCGGCCTGCGGCGCAGCTGCTGGATGCACTGATCCGGGACTTGGGCCTGCCGCGCCGGCTGTCCGAAGTCGGCGTGCAGGCGCAGGACCTGCACGCCATCGCCGAGGCCACCCTGCTCGACATGTGGGCCGCGACCAACCCGAGGCCGCTCGCGAGCTCGGGCGATGTGATGGACATCCTGCAGGCCGCGGCCTGAGGACGGAGCTGATGGACGCTGCTCGAGGCCGCTTCCTAGGTCCGGCGCTTGTCCGTGGCAGGGCGCCGCCGGGCCGCGGCCCTGCAGACATCGAGGAACGCGGCGACGATGGGTGCAGGCGGCATCGCCACGGGCATCGAGGTGCAGATGCGACGGTAGGCCGACGCGCTGCTGATGCGGCGAAAGGCCAGCCCATCCAGATTCATCCGTGCGAGCAACCCCTCGGAAAGCACGCCGATGCCCAGGCCTTCCGAGATGAGACCCAGGATGGTGGGCACCTGCGCCACCTCGTAGGCCGGCACAAAGGTCTGTCCAAGCTGCTGGATCTGCTCGTTCAAGGTCTGACGCAGCTGACTGCGGTTGTTGACGGCGACTTGCGGGTAGGCGCGGATGTCGGGCCACTTGAGCGTGCGGCGGGCCGCGAGCGGGTGG
>DASXKG010000055.1:0-4463 GCA_036496965.1 Variovorax sp. | reverse complement strand
GATCGCCATCTGGACCAGCGTGGCGCGCTGCCGGCGCACCGCCACCACGGCCGTGATCAGCACCAGCACGGCCAGCCCCACTGAGACGTAGCGGAACATCTCGACGTCGTCGAGCAGCTTGGGCAGCAGCACGATGATCGCGGCGCCGAGCAACGCGCCGACGCGGCTCTTGCGGCCGCCCATGATCACCGCCAGCAGGAACAGCACCGTCAGTTCGAAGTTGTAGGTGTTGGGAGAGATGTACTGCTCCGAGTACGCATAGAGGCTGCCGGCCAGCCCGGCGAAGCCGGCGCTGATCACGAAGGCATAGACCTTGTAGCGATACACGGACACGCCCATGCAGTCCGAGGCCACCGGACTGCCGCGCAGCGCCTCGAAGGCGCGCCCCAGGTGCGAGCGCAGGATCCGGTGCACCACGACGAGCGACAGCACCAGCAGCACCGCGACCAGCCAGAAGAATTCGCGTTCATCGAGCTTGTGGCCGAAGAGCGGCGGCTTCTCCAGCTTGATGCCCATCGGCCCTTCGGTGAGGAAGCTCATTTCGTTGATGAGGATCTGGATGATGGTGCCGAAGGCCAGCGTCACCATCGCCAGGTAAGGGCCCGTCACGCGCAGCGCCGGCAATGCGAGCAGCGCGCCGAAGATCGCCGTGACACCGATGGCCGCCACCAGCGCCACCATCAGCGGCGCGCCGAGCTTCACGACCAGCACCCCCGCCGTGTAGGCCCCGAGGCCGAACAGGCCCGCATGCCCGAGCGAGACCTGGCCCGTATAGCCCACCACGATGTCGAGCCCGAACAGCAAGATCGCATAGATCATGATGGTCTCGAGCAGGTGGATGTAGTAGGGATTCGCGAACGCGACCGGGAACAGCAGCAGCGCCGCGAACGCGACGATGGCAAGAAGAAGGCGACCCGATTTCATTCTTGCGTCAGACTTTCTTGATGGCCGTCTTGCCGAACAGGCCGGCCGGACGCACCGCCAGCACGATCAGCAGCAGCACCAGGCCGGGCACGTCCTTGTAGCCCGTGCTGAGGTAGAAGCCGGTGGTGGTTTCGGCAATGCCGAGGATGATGCCGCCCACCACGATGCCCAGTCCGCTGGTCAGGCCGCCGATGATCGCCACCGCGAAGGCCTTCAGGCCCAGCACCGCGCCCATGGTGGCGCCGGTCAGCGTGAGCGGCGCGATCAGCACGCCGGCGAAGGCCGCCGTCAGCGACGACAGCGCATACGAGAAGGTGATGACCAGGCCGGTGTTGATGCCCATCAGCTTGGCCGCGTCGCGGTCGTTGAAGGTCGCGACCACCGCCTTGCCGTAGATCGAGCGGCGGTTGAAGATCTCGACCGCCAGCATCATCAAAATGGCGCCGACCACCACCAGGATTTCCATCGGCAGCACGTTGGCGCCCAGGAAGTGCAGCGGCGCTTCCGGCAGCGGCGACGGGAACTTCAGGTCGTCGCGGCCCCAGACGTTCTCGGCCACGTTCTTGAAGATGATGCCCAGCGCGATGGTCGACATGATCCAGCCGAACTCCGACTTGATCTTGATCGCCGGGCGCACCGCGATGCGCTCGACCACCGCGCCCTGCAGCGCGCCGAACAGGCACACCAGCGGGATCATCAGCCAGTAGTTCAGCCCCAGCCCGACCAGCGTGAGGCCGACCAGCGCGCCCAGCATCAGCGCGTCGCCCTGGCCGAAGTTGAGGGTGTCGGAGGTGGCGAAGGTGAGCTGGTAGCCGAAGGCAATGACGGCATAGATCATGCCGAGCGCAATGCCGCTGAAGATGAGTTGGGTCAGGATTTGCATGTCGGTTCCCGGCGCGGCAAAGCGCCATGAAAAGGCGCCGCCGCGGTTGCCCCGGGGCGGCGCCTGGATCGGAGGTCGATCAGTTCTTCGGCAGCAGCGCCGCATCGGCGGCCTTGTCCTTCATCTGCACCTTGCCGGCGTTCTTCATGTCGTCGGCACTGGCGTAGACCACCCGGCCGCCCTTGACCTCGCCGAACACCGGGATGTTGGCGGTGATGGCGTCATGGTCGCCCTTGGCAAAGGGCTTGACGTAGGTGGTGACGACGCCGTCGACCGGCGCCTTCAGGTCTTCCAGCGCGGCCATGATCTTCGGGCCGTCGGTGCTGCCGGCCTGCTTGATGGCGGCGGCCAGCAGGTAGATCGAGTCATAGCCCTGGGCGGCCGAGACCGGCGAGTCGATGCGGTCGTTCTTCGGCTTGAAGGTGCTCAGGTAGTTGGCGATGAAGCTCTTGCGCGTCGGCGTGGTCGGCTCCTGGATGAAGGTCTGCGGCATGCGCGCGCCTTCGCCGCCCGGGCCGGCGTTGTCGATGAAGTTGGCCATCGACAAGGTCCAGCTGCCGACGATCGGCACCTTCCAGCCCAGCTTGGTCATGCCGTTGGCGATCTGCGCCAGCTCCGGCCCGATGCCGTAGGTGAGGATGACTTCGGCGCCGGCCTCCTTGGCCTTGAGGAGCTGGGCCGTCATGTCGACGTCCTTGATGTTGAACTTCTCCTCGGCCACCGGCTTGATGCCCTTGGCGGCCAGCGCTTTCACCAGGTCCTCGCGGCCGAGCTGGCCGTAGTTGGTGGAGTCGGCCAGGATCGCGACCTTCTTGTAGCCGCGGCGGGTGACCGCCTCCTCGACGATCATGGGTGCCTGGATGCTGTCATGCGCGGCATTGCGAAAGACGTAGTTCTCCGGGTCCTTGTCGAACTGGTGCGTGATGATCGAGCCGGTGGCCACGTTGTTCAGCACCGGGATCTTGGCGTCCTGGAAGAAGCGCTGCGATGCCAGCGCCACGCCGGTGTTGATGTAGCCAACCACGGCCACGACCTTTTCCTTGTTGATGAACTCCTGGGCGATCTGCACGCCGCGTTCGTTTTTGGCCTCGTCGTCGCGCTCGACGAGCTGGATCTGGCGGCCGAGCACCCCGCCGCTCTTGTTGATCTCGGCGGTGGCCAGCCGCACGCCGTCGCGCATGCTCACGCCCATCGACGAGGAGCCGCCGGTGAAGGGGCCATCGACGCCGATCACGATCGGGTCGGCGGCAAAGGCGGCAGAGGAAAAGGCCAGGGCCGCGGCCATGGCGAGCAGCTTGAATCTCATTGCTGAAGTCTCCGAAATATCGTTGTCAAAACCGTAACAGAACCTATCAAATAAGAATGATATCCGGAGAGAGTGACAACCCTAGCGAGCGGGTGTCGGTGGGCGCTGCTTCGTCGCGCCCCGCTCAGCGTGCCGATTCCGCCTGCTGCTTGCGCCGACCCTCGCCCTGGCGCTCGAACATCCAGCCTGGGTATTCGGCCGGCAACTGGCTGGCATCGCCGATCTGCTTCAGCTCCTCTGCAGCGAGGCGAAGCCCGGCCGCCGCGAGGTTGTCGGACAGCTGCTCCGGCCGCTTCGCGCCGATGATCACGCTGGTCACCTGCGGCTGGTGCAGCAGCCAGGCCAGCGCCACCTGGGCCACCGAGACGCCATGCGCCTCGGCGATCGGCCGCATGGCGTCGATGCAGTCGTAGGCGCGGTCCTGGTTCACCGGAGGGAAATCGAAGCTGGTGCGCCGGCTGCCTGCCTCGGGCTGCTGGTCGCGGCCGTACTTGCCGCTCAGGAGTCCGCCCGCCAGGGGACTCCACACCATCAGGCCCAGGCCTTCGCTCGCCAGCATCGGGATCAGCTCGCGCTCGAGGTCGCGGCCGGCCACGGTGTAGTAGGCCTGCAGCGATTCGAAGCGCGCCAGCCCCTGCCGTTCGGCGATGCCCAGCGCCTTGACGATCTGCCAGGCCGCCCAGTTGGAAACGCCGACATAGCGCACGTCGCCGTGGCGAACCAGTTGGTCGAGCGCGCGCACCGTCTCCTCGATCGGCGTGGCCGGGTCGAAGCCGTGGATCTGGTAGAGGTCGATGTGGTCGAGCTGCAGCCGCTGCAGGCTGGCCTTGACGCCATCCAGGATGTGGCTGCGCGTGGCGCCGCGCGCATTCGCTCCGGGTCCGGTCTCGCCGAAGACCTTGCTGGCGACCACCACGCTGTCGCGGGCCACCTTCAGGTTCTTCAGCGCCTGCCCGGTGATCTGCTCCGATCGACCGGCGGCATAGACGTCGGCGGTGTCGATGAAATTGATGCCGGCGTCGAGGGCCTGGCCGACCAGCCGTTCGGCATCGTTCTGCTGGAGGTCGCCGATCTTTCCCCAGATGCCCTCGGCGTCGCCGCCGAAGGTCATGGTGCCGAGGCAGAGCTCGGAGACGAACAGGCCGGTCCGGCCCAATGGATGGTTTCGCATGAGTCGCTCCTTGGGTGATTGGGCGGCCAGGGCGCCGCGCGCGGCGGTTCCGACCGTCTGCCAGCATAAGCCAGTGCCGGAAATCATGCAGGCCGTGCGCCGTGCGCCGTGCGCCGTGCCCGGGCACCGCATCCTTTCGAGCGGCTGGGCCGTCTTGTGGAGGTGGAACAATGCTTCCG
>DASXKG010000054.1:0-2526 GCA_036496965.1 Variovorax sp. | reverse complement strand
ACGCCCGGCCCGGGGACTCCTGGCGCAAGCGCTACAAGAGCCTGTGCCTGCACGACCCGGTGTGGTACGACCATCTTCCCTACCTGCCGTTTCCGGAGGACTGGCCGGTGTTCTCGCCGAAAGACAAGATCGGCGACTGGCTGGAGATGTACACCAAGGTGATGGAGCTCAACTACTGGGGTTCGACCACCGCGAAGAAGGCCCGCTACGACGAGGCCCGGCAGGAATGGGAAGTGCTCGTCGAGCGCGACGGCAAGGAGATCACGCTGCGGCCGAAGCAACTGGTGTTCGCGCTCGGCGTTTCCGGCTTGCCGGTGGTGCCGCAGATCGCCGGCGCGGAGAGCTTCCTGGGCGAGCAGCACCATTCCAGCGCGCACCCGGGGCCAGAGTCCTGGCGCGGCAAGAAGTGCGTGGTGCTCGGCTCCAACAATTCGGCCCACGACATCTGCGCCGCCCTGTGGGAGAACGGCGCCGACGTGACGATGATCCAGCGCAGCTCGACGCACATCGCCCCTTCGGATTCGTTGATGGACCTGGCGCTGGGCGGGCTGTACTCCGAGGCCGCGGTCAAGGCCGGCGTGACCACGGACAAGGCCGACCTGATCTTCGCATCGGTGCCCTACAGGATCATGGCGCCGATGCAGGTGCCGATCTACGAGGAGATGAAGCGGCGCGATGCGGACCTCTACGCGCGGCTGGAGAAAGCCGGCTTCCTGCTCGACTTCGGCGTCGATGGGTCCGGGCTGTTCATGAAGTACCTGCGGCGCGGTTCGGGCTACTACATCGACGTCGGCGCCTCCGAGCTGGTGGCCAACGGCAGCATCAAGCTGCGCAGCGGGGTCACCATCGAACGCATCCACCCGCATTCGGTGACGCTCAGCGACGGCAGCGAGCTGCCGGCCGACCTGATCGTCTATGCCACCGGCTATGGCTCGATGAACGGCTGGCTGGCCGAACTCATCTCGCCCGAGCTGGCGGACAAGGTGGGCAAGGTCTGGGGGCTGGGCTCGGACACGCCCAAGGACCCCGGTCCCTGGGAGGGCGAACTGCGCAACATGTGGAAGCCCACCCAGGTGCCGCATTTGTGGTTCCATGGGGGCAACCTGCACCAGTCGCGCCACTATTCGCAGTTCCTGGCGCTGCAGCTGAAGGCTCGCATGGAAGGGCTGAAGACGCCGGTGCACGGGCTGGCGCAGGTGCACCACCTGCGCTGAAATCAGATCAGGGGGCCGCGCTCGCTCAGCAGGCGCAGTTCGTCCTGGTCCACCCGCTCCTGTTCCAGGGCCAGGAAGCGGATCCAGTAGCCCGCGATGTCGATGTTGTCGCCGTTGGCGAGCACCTGCATGTCGATGCGCTTGCCGTTCAGGAAGGTACCGTTGCGGCTGCCCAGGTCGCGCAGGATGAACAGCGGCCCCTCGGTGGTCAGGCTCGCATGGAAGCGGCTCACCCGCGACGAAGCCAGCACCATGTGGTTCTGCACGGCGCGGCCGATGGCCATCGTCGGGCTGACCACCGGCATCTGGGTGGTCAGGCCCTGGGGCGTCATCAGGATCAGCATGGCCATCGGAAATGCGCTCCCTGTGGGATTCCAAGGTAGCAAGCTAATACCAAAGTTCAAGTATCCCCGGGACGACCGCCTTGAAGGCGCGGACCTACAGCCCTTTTTCGACCATGTCGAGCAGTCGCTGGTCAAGCGCCTCCAGGCGCTCCGCCGGCACGCCGCGCAGAGGGCCGTCGATGCCCAGCATCGCAAGTCCATGCACCGCCGCCCAGGCCAGGTATTCGGCGCCGGGCCGCCGCTCGGGCGGCAGCAGGCCCGCCTCGACCATGCGGTCCAGCGCGGCGCCCAGCAGCTCGAAGGGATCGAGCCCTCCCTGGCCGGCCTTGGCTTCGGCGGCCACCTCGCTCAGGTCGACCGGGGTTCCGAAGGCGGCGCGGAACAGGCCGACCTCGGTCCGCGCGAAGCGCAGATAGCCGGTGCCGACCGCACGCACGCCGGCACGCGCCAGCTCGGCCGGCGCGAGCGACGCGTCCAGCTCGGCCAGTTCGGCTTCCATGGCGGTGGCAACGGCCGACAGCGCAGCCGCCCGCACGGCCTGCAGCAGTGCCAGACGGCTCTCGAAATGCCGGTAGGCCGCGTTCGGCACCACGCCGGCACGCCGCGTCGCCTCGCGCAGCACCACCGCCTCGGGGCCGCCGTCGCGCGCCAGCTCGATCCCGGCTTCCAGCAGTGCGCGGTGCAGGTCGCCATGGCGATAGGTGCTGCGCGCGGGCGGCTCGGTTTCGGTCGGGGCGGGCGTCTGATGTTTCATGTGGACAGCGTCCATTATCTTTGCTATCTTTTGTGGACGTTGTACACAAGGAGTTGAAATGCAAGTCCAGCCCTATCTTTTCTTCGAAGGCCGCTGCGAAGAAGCCCTCGAGTTCTACGCCAAGGCCATCGGCGCGAAAGTCACCGGCCTGATGCGCTACAAGGAAAGCCCGGAACCCCCGCCCCCCGGCATGGTGCCGCCGGGCTCCGAGAAC
>DASXKG010000053.1:0-3882 GCA_036496965.1 Variovorax sp. | reverse complement strand
TGGTTCGAGCCGTGGCGCGCGGACGCCTGCCGGTCGAGCGCGGCTTGCAAACACCGGGCAAGAGCGCCTTTCGGCCGTAGCCGAGCCAGCAGGCTTGGCGCGCCGTCGCCATGGGGGCGCCGCGAAACAGGCGCCGGCCGGCCGCGGCAAGCACTGAGGATCGCCGCGAGCGCGTGGCGCGCCCTCGTCGACGCCGGCACCGGAAACACAGACGCGCCGGCACCACTCAAGGGTAAACACCGAGCTCCGGCTCGAAATTCGCGCTTGATTGCACTCATTTTTTGTATACAAATATAGGGTGCAATCAACGACCCGAGCACACCGCCCGGAAACCACCGCCATCCGCCACGAGGAGACACCCGTGAACACCGTTGTCAGCCAAACTAGCGTCGAGCTACCTCTGCATCCCCATTCGGCGCCCCATGCCGAGCAATCCAATGCACTCATCAAGCCCGGCTACGACCCGCGCCTGACCAACGAAGACCTGGCGCCGCTCAAGAAGCGGACGTGGGGCCAATACAACATCTTTGCCTTCTGGATGTCCGACGTGCACAGCGTGGGCGGGTACATCACGGCCGGCAGCCTGTTCTCGCTCGGCCTGTCGAGTTGGCAGGTGCTGGTCTCGCTCCTGGTGGGCATCTGCATCGTCCAGTTCTTCTGCAACCTGGTGGCCAAGCCGAGCCAGGTCACGGGCACGCCCTACCCGGTGATCTGCCGCGCCTCCTTCGGCGTGCTGGGCGCGAACGTGCCGGCCGTCATCCGCGGTCTCATCGCGGTGGCCTGGTACGGCATTCAGACCTTCCTTGCCTCCAGCGCCTTCATGCTGCTGGCGCTGCACTTCTTCCCCGACATGCAGCCTTACGCCGATGTCGCGCAGCATGGCTTCGCCGGCCTGTCGACACTGGGCTGGATCGCCTTCATGACCATGTGGGTGCTGCAGGCCATTGTGTTCTGGCACGGCATGGAAGCCATCCGCCGCTTCATCGACTGGGCCGGCCCCGCGGTGTACGTGGTGATGGCGGTGCTGTGTGCCTGGCTGGTCTGGAAGGCCGGCGGCTGGAGCAAGATCGACATGAACCTGGGCGGCGTCAAGTTCTCGGGCAGCGACGCACTGCCGGTGATGCTGAGCGCCATCGCGCTGGTGGTGAGCTACTTCAGCGGCCCGATGCTCAATTTCGGCGACTTCTCGCGCTACGGCAAGAGCTTCACCGCGGTGAAGAAGGGCAACTTCTGGGGCCTGCCGGTCAACTTCCTGTTCTTCTCGCTGCTGTCGGTCGTCACCTCGGCCGCCACGCTGCCGGTGTTCGGCGAACTCATCACCGACCCGGTGCACACGGTGGCCCGGATCGACAGCAGCACCGCCGTGGTGATCGGCGCCCTGACCTTCATGATCGCCACCATCGGCATCAACATCGTCGCCAACTTCGTCTCGCCGGCCTTCGACTTCTCGAACGTGGCGCCGAGCAAGATCAGCTGGCGCACCGGCGGCATGATCGCCGCCGTGGGCTCGGTCTTCATCACGCCCTGGAACCTCTACAACAACCCCGAGGTGATCCACTACACGCTGGACATCCTGGGCTCCTTCATCGGCCCGCTGTTCGGCATCCTGATCGCCGATTTCTACTACGTGCGGCGCCAGCAGGTGAACGTCGACGCGCTCTACACCATGAGCCCCAAGGGCGAGTACTGGTATACGGGCGGCGTGAACCGCAAGGCGGTCTGGGCGCTGATTCCGGCGGCCATCGTGCCCTCCCTGTGCGTGTTCATCCCGGTGCTGCACGGTGCGGCCAACTACGCCTGGTTCATCGGCATGGGCCTGGGCTTCGTCATCTACATGCTGCTCAGCGCACGCAAGTCCTGAGCCCCGCCGTTGCCCGCATCAACCTTCTTGACGCCAACATCATGCGAATCAAAGTCATCAATCCCAACACCACCCGCAGCATGACCGAGAAGATCGGTGCCTGCGCCCGCGCCGCAGCGCGGCCGGGAACGCAGGTGGAGGCGGTCAATCCGGCCATGGGCCCGGCCTCCATCGAGAGCCACTACGACGAGGCGCTGGCCGTGCCCGGCCTGCTGCAGGAGATCACCATCGGCGAGCGCGAAGGCGCGGACGGCTATGTCATCGCCTGTTTCGGCGACCCGGGCCTGCAGGCGGCCCGCGAACTGGCGCGCGGCCCGGTGGTGGGCATCGCCCAGGCCGCCATGCATGTGGCGAGCCTGGTCGGCAGCCGCTTTTCCGTGGTGACGACGCTGGCGCGCACCATGGGCCAGGCCTGGCACCTGGCCGAGCTCTACGGCATGAAGCGCTTTTGCGCCAACGTGCGGGCCTGCGAGATCCCGGTGCTCGAGCTGGAAGTGCCGGGCTCCGACGCGCGCGAACGCATCATCCTGGAATGCCGCCGCGCGCTGGCCGAGGACGGCAGCGACTGCATCGTGCTGGGCTGTGCCGGCATGGCCGACCTGTGCCAGTCGATCAGCCAGCTGCTCGGCGTGCCGGTGGTGGACGGGGTGGCGGCCGGCACGCAGCTGGTCGAATCACTGGTCAACCTGCGCCTTGGCACCAGCAAGCACGGCGAGCTGGCGCACCCGCTGCCCAAGCCGATGAGCGGCCTGCTGGCCGACTTTGCACTGAGCTCGCCCAAGCCGCTCTTGCAGCGCGCGGCCTGAGCCGCGGACAGGGCCGCGCTGCCGTGCGAAGCACGCGGATGCCAACGAGCGCGTGCAGTCGCAGCGCCGCTCGACCACAATCGGGGCCATGTCCACCGCCGCCAACAAGACCGACACCGGCCCCGCAGCCGCCACCGCCGACAACAAGAGCGCGACCATCGAGAGCATCGCGCAGGACATCGCCACCGCCATCGTCGAGAAGCGCCTGCCGCCCGGCACCTGGCTGCGCGAGGAGGCCCTGGGGCGCGTCTACGCGGTGAGCCGCACCAAGATCCGGGCCGCCCTGCTGACGCTGTCCAAGGACAAGCTGATCGAGATGATTCCCGACAAGGGCGCCTTCGTCAGCAAGCCCACCGTGCAGGAGGCGCGCGAGGTGTTCGCCGTGCGGCGCCTGCTCGAAAGCGAAGTCGTGCGCCTGTTCGTGGCCCACGGCCGGCGGGCCGACTACCAGGCGCTGGAGCAGCACATCCACTTCGAGCGCACCACCCTGAGCGCCACCACCACCACCGGCACCGTGCGCGAGAAGCTGCTGGGCGACTTCCACGTCGCGCTGGCAGAGGCCACCGGCAACCACACGCTGACCGAACTGGTCCGCGAGCTGGTGGCGCGCAGCTCGCTCATCGCCATGCTCTACCACTCGTCGAACGATCCGCATTGCTCGTCGGACGAGCACTCCGACCTGCTGCGCGCCTGCAAGAGCGGCAATGTCGAGGCCGCCGTCGCCAGCATGACCGAACACCTGCTGCGCATCGAAGCCAACCTGGACCTGGAGAACGAGACGCCCGATCGGCAACTCGACCTGGTGAAGGCCCTGCTGGCCTGAGCGACTCGCGGTGGCGGGACCCGCCGGGGGGCAGGGTTCCCACTTCCCCATCTTGACGCCTGTGCGACCCATTCGGCTGCGATGAGTCTCGGGCCTTCCCCGCCCTCCCCCCCCTCCGGCAAGGAGGGGCATCCGAGCCCCACCCCCTCCCAGAATGTCGCCTGTCCCCGGGCCCCCTGCAGGCCCGGAATCCCACCATGGCTCGGACAGCCACGAGAACCGGTACCCGCCACTGACCAGGCAGCCCACTTTAATCACCTCACAAGACAAATCAATGAACAAGTCTCTCATTGCCCTGGCCGCCCTGGTCGCCAGCGGCGCCGCATCCGCACAATCGTCCGTCACGGTATTCGGGGTGATCGATGCGTCAGTCAGCGGCTACTCGAACAAGT
>DASXKG010000052.1:0-2192 GCA_036496965.1 Variovorax sp. | reverse complement strand
GGTCAACCCCGCGCTGCAGCCCAAACTGCCCTACGACACCGACAAGGCCTTCGCGCCGGTGGCCCTGATCGGCGTATCGCCGAATGTGCTGCTGGTGCGTGCGGCGAGTCCTTATCACAGCGTGGCGGACATCGTCGCCGCCGCCAAGGCCAAGCCCGGCAAGCTCACATTCGCATCGCAGGGCAACGGGACCTCGGCGCATCTGGCGGGCGAACTGTTCAAGAACCTGGGCAAGATCGACATCACCCACGTGCCTTACCGCGGCGCGGCGCCAGCACTGACCGACCTGCTCGGCGGGCAGGTCGATATGATGTTCGCCACCGCGTCGGCGGCACGTCCCTTCATCGACAGCGGCCAGATGCGCGCGCTCGGCGTCACCACCGAACGCCGTTCGCCCGCGATGCCGGACGTGCCGACCATGGCCGAAGCCGGCGTTCCGGGCTACGCGGCGGAAAGCTGGTACGGGCTCTTCGTGGCCGCCAAGACGCCCAGGGACGTGATCGACAAGCTCAATGCCGCCGCCAGGCAGGCCGTCAAGACGCCCGCATTCCTGAAGCAAGCCGAGTCCGAGGGCCTGAGCGTCGACGTCGGCACGCCCGAGCAGCTCGGCGCCTACGTCAGCGCCCAACAGGCGCGCTGGCGCAAGGTCGTCCAGGACAACCACATCACCGTCGATTGAAGGAATCCGAAACCATGGAACAACCACAGAGCAGCGCGTCGCTGGTCGACCTGCAAGTCCACGAGGGCATCGCGACCCTCGCGCTCAACCGGCCCGACAAGCGCAACGCCATGAGCGACGCGATGCGTGCCGAATTCGTCTCGGCGCTCGAGCGCGTCTCGAACGACAAGGCGATCCGTGCCCTGGTCCTGACCGGCCGCGGCAAGGGCTTCTGTGCCGGCGGCGATGTCGCGGGCATGGAGCGGCGCATGCAGGCGCCGGCCGGCGAAATCGGATTCATCGGCTGGAGCCGCCAGCAGGGGGTGCACCACGCGCAGGCGCTGCTGCACACGATGCCGAAGCCGACCATCGCTGCCGTCAATGGCGCGGCGTCGGGGCTGGGCGCGGACACCGCGCTCGCTTGCGATTTCATCATTGCCTCGGACGCGGCGAGCTTCACCTGGTCGTACATCCACCGCGGCATCATTCCCGACGGCGGCGGCATGTATTTCCTGCCGCGCCGGGTTGGTCTGGCGAAGGCAAAGGAACTGATCTTCAGCGGCCGCAAGGTCGAGCTCGAAGAGGCGCTGCGCCTCGGCATCGCCGACCGCCAGGCCGACGCGGAGAACCTGCTCGCCGATGCGCAGCGCTGGGCCGCCGAAATGAGCAGGGGTTCGGCCACCGCGCTGGCGCTCGGCAAGACTATCCTGAACCAGAGCTTCGAGCTCTCCGCGCAGCAGGTGTTCGCCCAGGGCAGCCAGGCGCAAGGCATCTGCTACACCAGCACCGAGCATCGCGAATCGGTGATGGCCTTCCTGGCCAAGAGCAGCGTGAAGAAGGAGCCCGCGCCGTGAGCGAGCCCAACGCCATCGCGAGGCTGCTCCAGCCGCGCAGCGTCGCGGTGATCGGCGCATCGGCAGATCCCGCGAAGACGGCCGGCCGCCCGGTCGCCTACCTGCGCAAGCATGGCTTCACCGGCGCCATCTATCCGGTCAATCCGCGCGTGCAGGAGATCGACGGCTTGCCCTGCTACCCGGACATCGCCTCGCTGCCCGGCGTGCCGGATGTGGGCATCGTCCTGCTCGGCGCCGAACGCGCGCACCTGGCCGTGCGTGAACTCGCCGCCCGCGGCACCGCCGCCGCGATCGTGCTGGCCAGCGGCTACACCGAAACCGGCAATGAAGGTGCGCGGCGCCAGCAGCAACTGCTCGAGGCGGCCGGCCGCATGCGCATCCTGGGCCCGAACACCATCGGGCTGGTCAACCTGACCGATCGCATCGTCCTGTCCGCCAGCGGTGCGCTCGAGATGGACCGCTTCACGATCGGCTCGATCGGCGTGGTGTCGCAAAGCGGCGGCATCCTCGGTGCGCTGCTGTCGCGCGCCGCGGCCCGTGGCATCGGGCTCTCGAAGCTGATCTCCACCAGCAACGAAGTGGACCTCGAACTGGCTGACTTCATCGAGCAACTGGCCGACGACGAAGCCACGAAGGTCATCGCGCTCTATGTCGAGTCGGTGCGCAATCCGGAGCGATTT
>DASXKG010000051.1:0-2871 GCA_036496965.1 Variovorax sp. | reverse complement strand
CTCGCCCAGCACTTCCTTGCAGGTTTCCTGCATCAGCTTGGCGCGCGGGTCGTAGTTCTTGTAGACGCGGTGCCCGAAGCCCATCAGCTTGACGCTCGAGTTCTTGTCCTTGACCTGCTTGATGAACTCGCCGATCTTCTCGACGCCGCCGGTCTTCTGGATGTCGTAGAGCATGTTCAGCGCCGCCTCGTTGGCGCCGCCGTGCGCCGGGCCCCAGAGGCAGGCCACGCCGGCCGCGATGGCCGCGAAGGGGTTGGTGCCCGACGAGCCGCACAGGCGCACGGTGGAGGTCGAGGCGTTCTGCTCGTGGTCGGCGTGCAGGATGAAGATGCGGTCGAGCGCGCGCTCCAGCACGGGGCTCACCCGGTATTCCTCGCACGGCGTGGCGAACATCATGTGCAGGAAGTTGCCCGCGTAGCTGAGATCGTTCTTCGGGTACATGTAGGGCTGACCCACGGTGTACTTGTAGGCCATGGCGACCAAGGTCGGCATTTTGGCGATCAGGCGGATGGCGGCGATCTCGCGGTGCTTCGGATTGTTGATGTCGGTGCTGTCGTGATAGAAGGCCGACAGGGCGCCGACCAGGCCGGTCATGATGGCCATCGGATGCGCGTCGCGGCGAAAGCCGCGCAGGAAGAACTGCATCTGCTCGTTGACCATGGTGTGGTTGGTCACCAGCTTGGTGAACTCCGACTTCTTGGTCGCATCGGGCAGCTCGCCGTAGAGCAGCAGGTGACAGGTTTCCAGGAAATCGCAGTTGGTCGCGAGCTGCTCGATCGGGTAGCCGCGGTAGAGCAACTCGCCCTTGTCGCCGTCGATGTAGGTGATGGCCGACTCGCAGGAGGCCGTCGACATGAAGCCCGGATCGTAGGTGAACATGCCCGTCTGGGCGTAGAGCTTGCGGATGTCGATCACATCAGGGCCGAGGGTGCCCTTGTAGATCGGTAGCTCGACGTTCTGTCCGCCGTTGGTGAACGACAGGGTGGCCTTGGTCTCGGATGCTTTCATTGCGAGGGTCTTTCAAAGGAATGATCAGGAGTTAAGAGATTTCGCGCCGTCGGTGCGCATGAGTTGCAACAGGGCGACCACTTCGGTTCCGGCCCACCCGGGCTCGGGCTCCTTTCGCGCAAGGAGCAGGTCGAGCAGGTCGTTGTCCGACAGATCCATCAATGTCTCCAGCGCCTGTGCCTGCCCGCAGGTCAGGTTTTCTTCGTGGCGTTCGAAAAAACGCGCAATGAACAGGTCGTTTTCAAGCAATCCGCGCCGGCAACGCCACCTCAGCTTGCTCAGCGCGCGGGCACTGATCGGTTGCGAGAGGTCTTCGGTGGCGGGCATGGCTCAATAATCACACTAAATGGTGCGGCGCACCATGAGTTCCTTGATCTTGCCGATTGCGCGCGTCGGATTCAGATTCTTCGGACACACGTCGACGCAATTCATGATCGAATGGCAGCGGAAGAGGCGGTAGGGGTCTTCCAGGTTGTCCAGGCGCTCGCCGGTGGCGTCGTCCCGGCTGTCGGCGATGAAGCGGTAGGCCTGCAGCAGGCCGGCCGGCCCGACGAACTTGTCGGGGTTCCACCAGAAGCTCGGACAGCTGGTGGAGCAGCTGGCACACAGGATGCACTCGTACAGGCCATTGAGCTCGTCGCGCTCCTCGGGGGACTGCAAGCGCTCCTTCTCGGGCGGCACGGTGTCGTTCTGCAGGTAGGGCTTGATCGAGTTGTACTGCTTGAAGAACTGCGTCATGTCCACGATCAGGTCGCGGATCACGGGCAGCCCGGGCAGCGGCTTGAGCACGATCGTGCCCTTGAGCGTGAGCATGTTGGTCAGGCAGGCCAGGCCGTTCTTGCCGTTGATGTTCATCGCGTCGGAGCCGCAGACGCCTTCGCGGCAGGAGCGCCGGAACGACAGCGAGGGATCCTGCGCCTTGAGCTTCATCAGGGCGTCGAGCAGCATGCGCTCGTGGCCGTCGAGTTCGATCTCCACGGTCTGCATGTAGGGCTTGGTGTCCTTGTCCGGGTCGTAGCGGTAGATCTGGAATGTGCGCTTCATCGTGAGGGCCTTATCGAATGATTCTTAGAAGGTGCGAACCTTGGGCGGCACCGAGGCCACCGTCAGCGGCTGCAGCTTGACGGGCTTGTACGAGAGCCGGTTGTCCTGGCTGTACCAGAGCGTGTGCTTCATCCACTCGGCGTCGTTGCGGCACAGCGGCGCGACCGGATCGTCGGCCGGGCGCTCGTATTCCTCGACGGTGTGGGCGCCGCGGCATTCCTTGCGGGCGGCGGCCGAGACCATCGTGGCCTGCGCCACCTCGATCAGGTTGTCGACTTCCAGGGCCTCGATGCGCGCGGTGTTGAAAACGCGCGACTTGTCCTTGAGCGTGATGGCGGCCACGCGTTGCCGCACGGCGGCGATCTTGGCCGCGCCTTCATCCATCGAGGCCTGCTTGCGGAACACCGCCGCGTGCTGCTGCATGACCGAGCGGATCTCGGCGGCCACGTCCTGCGCGTACTCGCCCGACGTCGAGGCCTCGAGCTGGTTCAGGCGCTCCAGCGTGCGGTCGGCGGCATCGGCGGGCAGTTCCTTGTGCTCTTTTTGCTTGTCGTTGAACTGCACGATGTGGTTGCCGGCCGCGCGGCCGAATACCAGCAGGTCGAGCAGCGAATTGGTGCCCAGCCGGTTGGCGCCATGCACGCTGACGCAGGAACATTCGCCGACCGCGTACAGGCCGTTCACCACGGCGTTGTGGTCCTCGCCCTTCTGGATCACGACCTGGCCGTGGATGTTGGTCGGCACACCGCCCATCTGGTAGTGGATGGTCGGCACCACGGGGATCGGCTCCTTGGTGATGTCGACGTTGGCGAAGTTGAT
>DASXKG010000050.1:0-4435 GCA_036496965.1 Variovorax sp. | reverse complement strand
AGCGCTGATCAATCCCAAGCTCGGCAGCTTCAACGTCACGGCCAAGGGCGGCCTGATCCAGGAGCAGTACTTCGACACCCAGATCGCCAAGGCCAGCCTGTTCCTGCTGGCGCTCAACTTCCTCGGCGTCGCCGCCGGCCTGTGGCGCCTGACCTGGGTCGACTCGGACAACATCCTGACGGTCTGGCTGAATCTCGCCTGGACCTTCTACAACCTGATGATCCTCGGCGCCTGCGTGGCGGCGGCCAACGAATCGCGCCAGGTGCGCAGCGCGCACCGCGTGACCCTGCGCGTGCCGGCCACGCTGTACTTCGCTGACGGCCATTCGATGCGCTGCCACACGACCGACTTCTCCAGCGGTGGCCTGGGCATCGAGCTGCCGGCGGAAGTCCCGCTGGACAGCACGGCGCCGCTCGAGGTGGCGCTGTACCGGGGCGCCATCGAGCATCGCTTTGCGGCCCAGGTGCGCTTCAACCGCGGCACGCGCATGGGGCTGAAATTCGATTCGATGAGCTTCGCCGAGGAACGTGCGCTGGTGCGATGCACGATCGCGCGCGCGGACATCTGGGCGGCACGCTGGGGCAACCATCCCCGGGTGGCGGCGCACAAGGTGATCTGGCACATCGCGCGCATCAGCCTGGTGGGCTTTCGCGACATGTTCGCCCACTATGGCCGCGCCGCCACCCGCAAGCTGCGCCCGGCACCGGTCACGGCTCGCCCCGGCAATGCAAAGGAACCTATGTGAGCCCCGGACGGCATCGCAGAGCGGCCAGGGCCATCGCGCTGGCAGGGCTGGCCCATCTGGCCTTGCTGGCATCCCCCGGTGTCGTAGCGCAGGCCCCCGGCCCCGCCCCGGCCACCGCGACCACGACCGCGGGCTCGCCCACGACGGCGGCTGGCGCGCCCGTGCCTCCGCCTTTCACATTCGCCGCCGCGCCCGCCCGCACCGCCTTCGCGCAGCCGGCGCCGTCCGGCGGCACGGTGCAGGAACTGACGCTGACCCAGCTCGGCCTGGACTACGCCATCAACCTGCGCGGCACCAGCGGCACGGTCGGCATCCCGTTCAGCGTGCGCGGCGATGAACTGGTCAGCAGCGCCTCGCTGCACCTGAACTACGCCTACTCGCCGGCGCTGATTCCGGAGCTCTCGCACATCAAGGTCAGCGTCAACGACGTGCTGGTGACCATGCTGCCGGTGCCGAGCGCCGAAGCCGGGAAGCCGCAGAGCGCCGACATCCCGATCGACCGGCGCCTGATCACCGAATTCAACCGCATCAACATCGAGCTGGTGGGCCACTACACGCGCGAGTGCGAGGATCCGAACCACAGCAGCCTCTGGGCCAGCGTCGATTCGGCGAGCACCTTGCGCCTCAGCCTGGTGCCGTTGAAGTTGGCGAGCGACCTGGGCACGCTGCCAGAGCCCTTCTTCGACCGCCGCGACGTGCGCCGCGCGAGCATTCCCTTCGTCTTCGGCAACGCCACGCCGACCTCGACGCTGGAGGCCGCGGGCATCGTCTCGTCGTGGTTCGGCGCGCTCGCGGGCTATCGGGGCGCCGTGTTTCCGGTGTCCCACGGCGAACTGCCGGCAGCGCATGCGGTGGTTTTCGCCGTGCCCGAGACCACCATCGCCGGCCTGGCGCTGCCGGTCATCCAGGGTCCGACGCTGGCGGTGGTCGACCATCCGCGCGATGCCAACTACAAGCTGCTGCTGGTGATGGGCCGCAACCCGGCCGAACTGCGCACCGCGGCGGCTGCGCTGGCGATCAACAGCCGTGCCTTCACCGGTGCCACGACGGCCATCGGCAGCTTTCAGGAGCCGCCGCCGCGCCAACCCTACGATGCACCGAACTGGCTCGCGAACAACCGGCCGGTCCAGCTCGGCGAACTGGCACCGGCCGCCCGGTTCTCGGTTGCGGGCTGGGCGCCGGACGTGATCAAGGTCAACCTGCAACTGCCGCCCGACCTGTTCACCTGGCGCAGCCGCGGCGTGCCGCTCGACCTCCGCTTCAACTACACGCCGCGCGTGCGCCCCGACCAGTCGACCCTGAACCTGAGCGTGGACGAGACCTTCGTCGCCTCGCTGCCGCTGCGCGCGGCCAATCCGATGGCCGAGCATTGGTGGAATCCCTTCGCGCTCAAGTTGCTGCCTGACGGCACCGTCTCGCAGCAGAAGGAGATCCTGCTGCCAGCGCTGGCGCTGGGTTCGCGCAGCCAACTGCGCATGTACTACCGCTTCGAACCGCCGGCGGGCGAGTGCAAGCCGCTGGTGGACAACGTGCGCGGCAACATCGATCCCAACTCGAGCATCGACGTCTCCCGATTCCCGCATTTCATCGCGATGCCGGAGCTCGCGGCCTTTGCCAACAGCGGCTTTCCGTTCACCCGCCTGGCCGACCTGGCGGATACGGTGGTCGTTCTGCCCGACCAGCCCGAGACCGCCGACACCGAGACCTACCTGGCCCTGATGGGCCAGTTCGGCCATGCGACCGGCTACCCCGGCCTGCGCGTCACCGTCGGCCATGCGGCCAATGTCCCGCAATGGGCCGACAAGGACCTGCTGGTGGTCGGCGGCCTGCACAGCCAGCCGCTGTTCGCGCAATGGGCGGCGCAGATGCCGCTGTCGAGCGGCCATGGCGGGCCGGAGTTTCGCCTCGGCAGCTGGCTCGACGACACGCTGAACCTGATCACCGGCACGCGCCAGCGCGAGGACTTGCCGGCGACTACGCAGATGACCGTGGCCGAAGACGGCAGCGATGCCGTGCTGGCCGGCTTCGAATCCCCGCTGCAGAAGAAACGCAGCGTGGTGGCGGTGGTCACCAGCGCCGCGTCCCAGCCGGCCCTGCTGAACGCCCTGATGACGCCCAGCCTGGTGCGCAGCATCCAGGGCAGCACGTCCTTCGTGCGCGGCAGCCAGATCAGCAGCCTGCTGGCAGGCGGCACCTACTATGTGGGGCAGCTGCCCCCGGTGATGTGGCTGCAGTGGAACCTCTCGCGCAATCCGCTGCTGCTGGCGGTGCTGGTCATCGCGTTGGCATTCATCGGCGCCGCCGCGGCCTACCTCAGCCTGCAACTGCGCGCGCGGCGCCGGCTGCGCTGAACCTGCCTCCGTACCCTGGAAACCTTCCCGGCCATGACCAGACATCCGTTGACCCCATCCAGCATCGCCCGCGACCGTCGCCGATGGCTGGGTGCGCTGGCGCTGCTGCCGCTGGCGGCTCGGCTCCCGGCGGCAGCCCAGCAGGCGAGCGGCGCCTGCCTGCCGGCCACCGACTGGAGCTCCTTTGCCGCGCGCCACCTGCAGGCCGACGGCCGCATCGTCGATTTCGACACGCCGCAGCAGCAATCGACCTCCGAAGGCCAGTCCTACGGCCTCTTCTTCGCGCTGGTCCACAACGACCGCCAGGCCTTCGAGCGCGTGCTGTCGTGGACGGAATCGAATCTCGCCGAAGGCAGCCTCGCCACGCGCCTGCCGGCCTGGCAATGGGGTCGCAAGTCCGACAACAGCTGGGGTGTGCTCGACGACAACCCGGCCTCGGATTCCGATCTCTGGATCGCCTATGCGTTGCTGGAAGCCGGCCGGCTCTGGAACGAGCCGCGCTTCCAGGCCCTGGGCCGCGCCGTGCTGGCGCAGGTGGCGCGCGACGAAGTCGTCACGCTGCCCGGACTCGGACGCATGCTGCTGCCCTGGCCGCAGTCGGTGGCCACGGGGCCGCTGTGGCGGCTCAATCCGAGCTACCTGCCGCTGCAGCTGCTGCGCCGCTTCCAGCAGGTCGACGGCCAGGGCCCCTGGGGCGAGATCGCGGACAACGCGGTGCGCATGATCGCTACGGTGACCCCGCAGGGCTTCGCGCCCGACTGGTGCGCCTGGTCCGACAAGGACAGGGCGTTCGCCCCCGATCCCGAGAAAGGCACCGTCGGCAGCTACGACGCGATCCGGGTCTATCTCTGGGCCGGCATGCTGAGCGCTTCCGATCCGGCCCACCAGCCGCTGCTGAAATCGCTCTACGGCCCGCGCCGCACGCTGGAGCTGCCCCGGCCGATGCCCGAATTCGTCGATACGGCCACCGGCACGCCGCGCGGCACCGGTCCGGTCGGCTTTTCCGGCGCCCTGCTGCCCTACCTGAAGTCCCAGGGCCTGACGAGCCTTCTCGACACCGAGCTCGCGCGCGTTCGCGCCCGCGTCGGCAGTCCGGCCCAGCCGACGTCTGCACCGCTTCCCTACTACGAACGGATCCTGCTGCTCTTCGGGCAGGCCTGGCTCGACGGCCGCTTCGCTTTCAGCCGCACGGGGCAACTGCAAACCCATTGGAGACTGCTGTGCCCCGCCACGCAACTCGCATGAGCCCCCGCCCGGCCGCTCCGAAGGGGGCTCGCACCGCAGTGCGAAGCATGGAGGTATTTCTGTGACTTCCCGCCCGGCCGCTCCGAAGGGGGCT
>DASXKG010000049.1:0-1828 GCA_036496965.1 Variovorax sp. | reverse complement strand
TCAGTCGCTGTCCACCGTCATCGTCACGGCCACGCGCACGTCGATTACGACGGACGAGGCGCTGTCCTCGGTCACCGTGATCACCCGGGCGGATATCGAGCGCCTGCAGCCGGCCTCGGTGCATGACTTGCTGGTGGGCCTTCCCGGTGTGACCTTCACCCAGGCCGGTGGCCTGGGCCAGCAGAGTTCGCTGTTCCTGCGTGGCACCAATTCCACCCATGTGCTGGTGCTGATCGATGGCGTGCGCATTGGCGCGGTGGGTGCGGGCTTGCCGGCGTTCGAGCAGATTCCGGTCGACCAGATCGAGCGTATCGAGATCGTGCGCGGTCCGCGTTCGAGCCTGTACGGCGCCGATGCGATCGGTGGCGTGATCCAGATCTTCACCCGTCATGGCCAGAAGGACGGCAAGCTCGCGCCGGCGCTGAGCGTGTCGGCCGGCAGCCATAGCTACACGGACGGGCATGCCGGCCTCTCGGGGGGCGATTCGCACGCATGGTTCAACGTAGGCCTCGGTGGTCAGTACACCAGCGGCATCCCCGCCTGCCGCGCCGGCGCGGCCGAGGCGGGCGCCGGCTGCTTCGTCGACCAGCCGGGCGACGATGCCTTCCGCAACTGGAACGGCATGGCCAATGGCGGTTATCGCTGGGACAACGGCACCGAGCTCTCGGCGACCTGGCTGCGCGGCAAGAGCTTTGTCGAATATGCCGGCAGCCCCTTCAGCGGCAACCAGGCGGTCAACCAGCAGATCGTATCCGGTGCGCGCCTGAGCTTCACGCCGCTCGATGCGTGGAAGGTCACGCTCAATGCCGGCCAGAGCAGGGATGATTCGTCGACCTTCTTCCAGGGCACCTACAACGACATCTTCGCGGGCACGCAGACTTATTACCCGCGCATGCCCACCGGCTATGCCGACTCGCGCCGCAACCAGGCGTCGTGGCAGAACGACATCACGCTGGATACCAACCAGCTGCTGACCGCTGGCGTCGACTACCAGCAGGAGCACATCGACAGCGACACCGGTTACCTCAACAGCAGGCGCGAGGACACCGGCGTCTATGCGCAGTACATGGGTAGCTTCGGTCGCAACGAAGTGCAGTTGTCGGCGCGCCATGATCACAACAATCAGTTCGGCAATCACAACACCGGCGCGGTGGCTTGGGGCTACAGCTTCGACCATGACGTGCGCCTTTCAGCCAGCTACGGCACGGCCTTCCATGCGCCGACCTTCAACGACATCTACTACCCCTACGGCCTGGGCAACCCCAACCTCAAGCCGGAAAAGTCGCGCTCGGGCGAACTTGGCCTGAGCCAGAAGCAGGAAGTCTGGAACTGGGCGGTGAACGTCTACCAGACCACCATCACGGACCTGATCGCACTGGACAGCAACTTCGTGCCGCAGAACATCAGCCAGGCGCGCATCCGCGGCGTGGAAGGGCAGCTGGGCGCGAACCTCGACGGTTGGCAGGTGCAGAGCTACCTCACCCTGCAACAGCCCAAGAGCACGGCGAGCCCGTATGACGGCAACCTGCTGCCGCGCCGCCCGGAACAGACGGCGCGCGTGGATGTGGATCGCCGTTTCGATGCGTTCGGCATCGGCGCCACCTTCTTTGCCTCGGGCAAGGCTTATGACGACCTGGCCAACCAGCATCGCCTCGGCGGCTACAGCACCACCGACCTGCGCGCGAGCTACACGTTCCTGCCCGACTGGCGCATCGAGGCCAAGCTGGCCAACGTGTTCGATCGCAACTACGAGACGGCTTATTACTTCAACCAGCCGGGCCGGACGTGGTTCCTGACGTTGCGGTATAGCCCGTCGACGCGTTGATCT
>DASXKG010000048.1:0-6021 GCA_036496965.1 Variovorax sp. | reverse complement strand
GACGAAGCCAGCGCCCAGGCGCCGGTCGCTTCGGCCGATGGCACACCCGCTGCGAGCGTGGTCAATCCAGGCGGACCGGGCGCCGCCGCCGACACGGCGAACGCGCCGCCCGCGCCGCTGCCACCGGCGGAAACGGCCCCGGTCGAAGCGGTTGCGGCGGTCGATCCGCCGACCGCTGCGGCCAGCAAGGACATGATCGTCATCGTCGCGCGCGACGAAACCTGGGTCACCGTGACCGAAGCCGGCGGCAAGCACTTGCTGAACCGCACCGTCAAGGCCGGCGAGACGGTCGGCTTGAGCGGCAATCTGCCGCTTTCCGTGGTCGTCGGCCGCGCCTCCGGCGTGGACGTCCAGGTGCGCGGCAAACCATTCGACCTCACCCCCCTCGCACGCTCCGGCGGCGTGGCGCGCTTCGAGGTCAAGTCCTGACAGCGAGCCCAACGAGTCCCCCATGACCGACGACACCCAGAACCCGATCGGCTGCCTGCCGATCGAACCCGCCGCCCCCCGGGCCCGCCGTTCGCGCCAGGCCCGCGTGGCGTGGGGGCCGCGCACCGTCACCGTGGGCGGCGACGCGCCGGTGCGCGTGCAGTCGATGACCAACACCGACACGGTCGATGCGGTCGGCACCGCCATCCAGGTCAAGGAACTGGCCATCGCCGGCTCCGAGATGGTCCGCATCACGGTCAACACGCCCGAGGCTGCGGCCCAGGTGCCGTACATCCGCGAGCAGCTCGACCGCATGGGCATCGACGTGCCGCTGATCGGCGACTTCCACTACAACGGCCACCGCCTGCTCGCCGACTACCCGGCCTGCGCCGAGGCGCTCAGCAAGTACCGCATCAACCCGGGCAACGTGGGCAAGGGCGACAAGCACGACCGCCAGTTCGGCCAGATGATCGACGTGGCCATGCGCTGGAACAAGCCGGTGCGCATCGGTGTCAACTGGGGCAGCCTCGACCAGGACCTGCTGTCCGGCCTGATGGACATCAACAGCCGGCGCGCCGAGCCCTGGGATGCCAAGTCGGTCATGTACGAGGCGCTGGTGAGCTCGGCCATCGATTCCGCCAAGCTAGCCGAATCGATGGGCATGGACGGCAGCCAGATCATCCTGAGCTGCAAGGTGAGCGGGGTGCAGGACCTGATCTCGGTCTACCGCGAGCTGGCCCGGCGCTGCGACTACACGCTGCACCTGGGTCTGACCGAGGCCGGCATGGGCACCAAGGGCACCGTGGCCTCGGCCACCGCCTTGTCGATCCTGCTGCAGGAAGGCATCGGCGACACCATCCGCGTCTCGCTCACGCCGCAACCGGGCGAATCGCGCACCCAGGAGGTGCTGATCGCCAACGAGATCCTGCAGGCGCTGGGCCTGCGCGTGTTCGTGCCGAGTGTCACCGCCTGCCCGGGCTGCGGGCGCACCACCAGCACCACCTTCCAGGAACTGGCCAAGCAGATCGACGACTACCTGCGCCTGCAGATGCCGGTCTGGCGCACCAAGTACCCCGGCGTGGAGGCGATGAAGGTGGCGGTCATGGGCTGCATCGTCAACGGTCCCGGCGAAAGCAAGCATGCCGACATCGGCATCAGCCTGCCGGGGACCGGCGAAGCGCCGGCCGCACCCGTCTTCATCGACGGCCAGAAGGCGCTCACGCTGCGCGGCGACAACATCGCCAACGAGTTCCACCAGCTGGTCGAAAACTACATCGAGAAGCGCTTCGGCGGCGTTCCTGCCGCGCAAGCCGCCTGATTGCATCCATGGCCGACAAACTGAATGCCGTCAAAGGCATGAACGACATATTGCCGCCCGAATCGGCGCGCTGGGAATGGCTCGAGGCCATCGTGCGCGAATTGATGGCGCGCTACGCCTACCGCAACATCCGCACGCCGATCCTCGAGCACACCGCGCTCTTCGTGCGCGGCATCGGCGAAGTCACCGACATTGTCGAGAAGGAGATGTACTCCTTCGAGGACAAGCTCAACGGCGAGGCGCTCACCCTGCGCCCCGAAAACACGGCCAGCGTGGTGCGGGCGGTGGCCGAGCATTCGCTGCTCTACGACGGCGGCAAGCGGCTCTGGTACATGGGTCCGATGTTCCGCCACGAGCGTCCGCAGCGCGGGCGCTATCGCCAGTTCCACCAGATCGGCGCCGAGGCGCTGGGCTTTGCCGGCCCGGACGTCGATGCCGAGCTGATCCTGCTCGCCGGCGCGCTGTGGAAGGCGCTGGGCCTGGCGGACGTGCGGCTGGAGCTCAACAGCCTGGGCCAGCCGGCCGAACGCGCGCTGCACCGCACGCAGCTGATCGCCCATTTCGAGCGCCATGCCGAGAAGCTGGACGAGGACGGCAAGCGGCGCCTGCACAGCAATCCGCTGCGCATCCTCGACACCAAGAATCCGGCCATGAGGGAGGTGGTGGATTCGGCCCCGAAGCTGATGGACTTCCTCGGCGCCGAATCGCTGGCGCACTTCGACGGGCTGCGCGCGATCCTCGACGCCAACGGCGTCGCCTACACGATCAACCCGCGCCTGGTGCGCGGCCTGGACTACTACAACCTCAGCGTGTTCGAGTTCGTCACCGACCGCCTCGGCGCACAAGGCACGGTCTGCGCGGGCGGCCGCTACGACGACCTGATCGCGCAGATCGGCGGCAAGCCGGCGCCCGCGGTGGGCTGGGCGATCGGCGTCGAACGGGTGCTCGAACTGGTGAAGGAGCAGGGCACTTCGCATCCGCTGCCGCAGCCCGATGTCTATGCCGTGGTGCCCGATGCCGCCTCCATGCCGGTGGCGCTGCGCACGCTGCAGCAGCTGCGCGACGCCGGCGTGCGGGTGCAGATGCATGCCGCCACCTCCGACGGCCTGGGCAGCTTCAAGTCGCAGTTCAAGAAGGCCGACGCCAGCGGCGCCGCCCATGCGCTGATCTTCGGCGCCGACGAGCTCGCCCGTGGCGAGGTCACCGTCAAGGCGCTGCGCGACGGCAGCGGCACGCAGACCGGCCGGCCGCTTGCCGAAGTGAGCGTCTGGGCCGCCACCCTACAATCCTCGGCTCCCAACAATTGACAGCGCATGGCCACCCCTCTCGATCTTGAAGAACAGGAACAGCTCGATCAGCTCAAGCATTTCTGGAACACCTACGGAAACCTCATCACCTGGGTGGTGCTGCTCGCGGCCGGCGCCTTCGTGGCCTGGAACGGCTGGCAGTACTACCAGCGCAACAAGGCAGCCCAGGCCTCGGCGCTCTATGACGAGGTGGAGCGCAGTGCCGAGTCCGGCGACAGCGCGCGCATCGAACGCTCGCTGAACGAGATGAAGGACCGCTTTTCCGGCACCGCCTATGCGCAGCAGGCCGGGCTGTTGGCGGCCAAGACGCTGTATGACAAGGGCGATGCAGACGGCTCGCGCGCCGCATTGAACTGGGTCGCCGACCATGCGGTCGATCCCGGCTACCAGGCGGTGGCGCGCTTGCGGCTGGCCTCCGAACTGATGCAGAACAAGGCCTACGACGAGGCGCTGAAGACACTCTCGGGCGACATGCCCAAGGAGTTCGAGGCGCTGGCGGCCGATCGCAAGGGCGATATCTACATGGCCCAGGGCAAGCGCGACGAGGCCAGAGCCGAATACCGCAAGGCCTGGTCCGCTTTCGATCCGGGCACCGACTACCGCCGCCTGGTCGAGATCAAGCTCAACGCCGTCGGCATCGACCCGAAGAGCCTGGCGCCCGCTGCGGCCGCCGCCGCATCCCCAGCCAAGACCACCACACCATGAATTTGAAGCGCTATTCGTTCCTCGGGTCCGCACGGCGCGCCGGGATCGCCACGGCTTTGATCGCCGCCCTGGCCGCCTGCTCCGGTACGCCCAAGCCCAAGCCGGTGCCGCTGCCTGCCAATGTGGCGCTGATGGGCGTGAAGGAGGCCTGGAGCTTCCATGTCCCGGCCGTGAGCTTTCCGCTGGTCACCGACGTGAGCGGCGATCTGGTCGCGGTGGCGGGCGGCGACGGCACGGTGGTGCTGTTCGACGCGCGCTCCGGCAAGGAGGTCTGGCGCGCCAATGCCGGCGCGCCGCTCGCCGCCGGCGTCGGCAGCGATGGATCGCTGGTCGCGGTGGTCACGACCGCCGGTGAACTGGTCGCCATGGAAAGCGGCAAGGTGCTCTGGAAGCAGCGCCTCACCGCCCAGGCCTACACGCCGCCGCTGGTGGCGGGTCGCCGCATCTTCGTCCAGGCCGCCGATCGCACGACCAGCGCCTGGGACGGCCAGAGCGGCCGGCGCCTGTGGTCGCAGCAGCGCGCGGCCGAGAACCTGGTGCTGAAGAAGCCCGGCGTGCTGCTGGCGGTGGGTGACACGCTGGTCGCCGGCGTCGGCGGCCGGCTGGTCGGCATCAATCCCGCCAACGGCAGCTCGCGCTGGGAGTCGCCGATCTCGGCCCCGCGCGGCACCAACGATGTCGAGCGCCTGGTCGACCTGACCGGCACGGTGAGCCGGGTGCGCGACAGTGTCTGCGCACGCGCCTACTTCGCCAGCGTGGGCTGTGTCGACACCACGCGCGGCACCCTGGTCTGGACCAAGCCGGCGGTGGGTGCAGACGGCCTGGGCGGCGACGAACGCCTGGTCTACGGTACCGAGGACAGCGGCGCCGTGGTGGCCTGGCGGCGCAGCGACGGCGAACGCGCCTGGCAGCAGCCCGACTACCTCAAGTACCACACGCTCACCGCGCCCCTGGCGGTCGGCCGCGCCCTGATCATCGGCGACGCCACCGGGCTGTTGCACGTGCTGTCCAGCAGCGACGGTTCGCCGCTGAACCGGCTCACGCCCGACGGCTCGCCGATCACAGCAACGCCGGTGCTGGCCGGCAACACGGTCGTGGTCGTCACCCGCAAAGGCGGCGTGTTCGGCTATCGGCCGGAGTAGATCTTGAAAGGACGTCTTCGATGAAGCCGGTCATCGCACTGGTCGGGCGTCCCAACGTCGGCAAGTCGACCCTTTTCAATCGCCTGACGCAGTCCCGCGACGCCATCGTCTCCGACTACGCCGGGCTCACCCGCGACCGGCACTACGGCAACGGCCGCCAGGGCAAGCGCGAGTTCATCGTCATCGACACCGGCGGCTTCGAGCCCGACGCGGGCAGCGGCATCTTCAAGGAGATGGCCAAGCAGACCCGGCAGGCGGTGGCCGAGGCCGACGTGGTGATCTTGGTGGTCGACGCGCGCGAGGGTCTCTCGGCCCAGGACCACGACATCGCCAACGAACTGCGCCGGCTCGGCAAGCCCTGCGTGCTGGTGGCCAACAAGGCCGAGGGCATGCACGACGGCACCCGGCTGGTGGACTTCTACGAGCTCGGTTTCGGCGACGTGCACGGCATCTCGGCGGCCCACGGCCAAGGCATCCGCGACCTGGTCGAGCTGGCGCTCGAACCGCTGGCGCTGCCCGAGCCGGAAGACGACGAGGAGGGCGACGACCCCAACAAGCCGATCAAGCTGGCGGTCGCAGGCCGCCCCAACGTCGGCAAGTCGACCCTCATCAACACCTGGCTCGGCGAGGAGCGGTTGGTGGCCTTCGATCTGCCGGGCACCACCCGCGACGCGATCACCGTCCCTTTCGAGCGCAACGGCCAGCGCTTCGAATTGATCGATACCGCCGGGCTGCGGCGCCGCGGCAAGGTGTTCGAGGCGATCGAGAAGTTCTCGGTGGTGAAGACGCTGCAGGCGATCGAATCGGCCAACGTCGTGCTGCTCCTGCTCGACGCGACCCAGGGGGTGACCGACCAGGATGCCCACATCGCCGGCTACATCCTCGAGAGCGGCCGCGCCGTCGTCATCGCCATCAACAAATGGGATGCAGTCGACAGCTACCAGCGCGAGCAGATCCAGCGCCAGATCGAAACCCGCTTGCCGTTCCTGAAGTTCGCCTCGCTGCATTTCATCTCGGCAGTCAAGCGCCAGGGGCTCGGTCCGGTCTGGCAGGCCATCGTGCAGGCGCACAAGTCGGCCACCCGCAAGATGTCCACGCCGGTGCTGACCAGGCTGCTGCT
>DASXKG010000047.1:0-3171 GCA_036496965.1 Variovorax sp. | reverse complement strand
CTTTCAGCCCGCCCAGGAACTTGCGGCCGTTGGTGGACTGAAGGGCCGGATCGAGGCACTCGACGACGCTCGGGCCCGGCTTCTTCTCGGCCTTGACGACGAACTCGACGCCGCCCTTGGCGCCCCCTGGGGCCGGCGCGGCCGCGATCACGCTGTCGGCCTGTTCGCTCTCGCCGGACCTGGCCTCGACCGCGACGTCGGTCGTCAGGCCGGCCTCCATCGCCAGCTGGACGTGGCCGGCGAACTCCTCGTAGTTGGCCGCATCGCCGTCCGGGTCGTTGTAGATGTACTTGGGCGGCCCGTTCGGCTTGAGGTCCGGGCCCAGCGGCGTGATCTTGGCCTTCGCAATGGTCAGATAGAACACCAGCTCCCGCTCGTAGCCCTGGTGCAGCAGGAGATTGATCTCGTCGAGCGTCAGCGGCTCCATCATGCCCAGATAGAAGTCGTGCGTGCTGAACACGTTCATCTGGGTGTTGGTGGAGGTCTGGTTGTCGAGGAAGGTCGACCCGCCGGGACTGAAGGTGAAGGCGTGCGCGCTCGAGTTGATGTTCGGGCCCTCCGCGAAGCTCGGCACGCTGGCCCTGAAATCCTCGAGGCCCACGGCGTTGGTCGAGCCGACCGAGACGAAGACCATCGGCTCCTTCAGGCTGGCGCGCGCCAGATTGAGCAGGATCGCCCGGTTCTGGAACGATCCCACGCCTTCGTCGAAGCTCGTGGCGCGGCGATCAATATCGCCGAAGGCGAGGCAACCGCTCAGCAGCAGACCCGAGAAACAGACTGCCGCGACCTTGACGCAAACCCCCTGCATTGGCTCCCCCGAGCACAGCTTCGCCGAAGGAAGACACTGAAAGCGGCCGCGGACAACCGTGAAATCCGCCGCAGGTTCTGCCGGAGCAGACCGCGCCAGCCTTCAGATGACGCCTGGATCGAGCGCGCCGTGCTCCGGCAGCGAGGCGCCGCGCGCGCCTTGCGCCGCGCGCTGGGCGACGAGGGTGTCGCGCGCTTCCAGTTCGGCGCGGATCTGCGCGTGCTTCCGAGCGTCGAGCTTCCAGCCCAGGAAGCAGAGGCCGCCCAGCACCACCCAGAATATCGGCCCGGTGATGAAGACGATCTGCAGGCCGTTCAGCGCGGCCGGGCTGTTGTGGGCGCCCAGCGTCGGCTGGTAGCCCATGGTCGCCAGCAACGGGTAGGCGATGATCACCGCGCCGGCGGCGGCGAGCTTCTGGGCAAGGCCGGTCACCGCGTAGAGCAGCGCCATCCGCTCCTTGCCTTGCTCGAGGCGCACCTGGTCGCCGACATCGGCCATGATGGCGCCGGTCATCAGGTCAAAGCCGTTCGCCATGAAGCCGCACCACAGCATGACCGGAATGGTGAGCAGCATGTTGGCCTTCGGCAGCACCACCACCGTGCAAAGGCCGAGCGAGTAGCAGAGTGTTGCGGCAAGCAAGGTGCGGTGCTTGCCGAAACGGCCGCCGACGTAGCCGATCAGGGGCGCGCCGAAGATGCCGGCCAGAATGTAGATGATCAGCAGCAGGTAGGCCTGACCTGACGTGAACAGCAGCCGGTTCGTGAAGAAGAAGATGTAGAGGTTGGCCATCCAGCCCGGCCCTAGCGTCAGCGCGAACTGGGAGAAGAAGATCCGCAGCACCTCGGGCTTGGAGGCGATCGCCCAGTAGTCCTTCAAGGCGGCGCGCGGGTGGGACGTGACCGCAGCGTCGACGTTGATCGGTTCGCGCACGAAGGCGGTGATGGCGGTCGCCAGCGGCATCATGGCCAGCACCACCCACCCCATCAGGTGGACGCTGTTGACCTTCAGCTTGAGGAACTCGGCGACGGGCGGCAGCCCGAACACTGTCAGCAGCCCGACCACGGAGATGAAGCCAAGGTAGCCGTAGAATCGGGCGCGCTGGTCATACTTGGTGACCAGGTTGGCCGCCCAGGCGGCGCGGGCGAGCTGCACCATCGAGTTGCCGAGCGCGTACACCAGCACCCAGATGATCAGGTAGCTGACGCCGATGCCTTTCTTGGCCATGAACAGCTGGTAGACCCCCAGCATCAGGATCGGCGCGCCGGCCAGCATCCAGGCGCGGTAGCGGCCGAGCGGTGTGCGGGTGCGGTCCATGATGATGGCCAGCACTACGTCGACGCCGAGGTCGAGCATGCGCACCCAGAAGAAGGCGGACGCGATGGCGATGAGCCCCAGCCCGAGATCCTGCGCGAAGTAGGGCTGGACCGAGATGCTCATCGCAGTGCCGAGCCCGGCCAGCGGCAGGCTGCCGGCGGCGAACGCCAGGATCGTCCCCATCGAGATGCGGCGGCTGGTGGGGGACGCCTCTTGCAAACGCTCTCCTCCGCGAGGCCATTGGCCGGCCGCCTATTGAGGGCCGATCCGGCTTTCCAGAGCAAGGCGGATTCGGACTTAAGTCCATGAAGTTTCAGCAACCTTCGCGCGACGCGCGGTTTTCTCGCGCGCCTTACGTCGGGGAGCCGTTGTCAATCGCCGGACCGGGTATAAGTTTGCGGCCCCAAGGCGCGCCCGCCCCCAAGGACGCCGACGCGCGCCGCGCTTGCGAGTTCCGAGGGAGCCGATGCCGGAAGCCGAGACCGCGACCAAGCCGTTGCCCGTCGTGCCCTATCTGAAGATCCCGGAGGGGGGCGAGCCCTACCTCGAGGGCTACAAGTGCGGCCACTGCGGCGAGATCTTCCTCGGCCAGCGCATGGTGTGCGCGGCGTGCGGGACGCGGGGTCAGATGAACGCCGTCAAGCTCTCCAACGACGGCAAGCTCTACAACTACACCGTCGTGCACCGGAACTTCCCGGGCGTGCCGGTGCCGTTCATCTCGGCTATCGTGGACCTGGACGGCGGCGGCTGCCTGAAGGGCAACCTGGTGGACATGGTTCCCAGCCCGGAAGCCATCAAGTTCGATATGCCGGTGAAGGTCGTCTACCGGGATGCCGGTCGCAAAGACAAGGACGGCAACGCCTACATCTCCTACTTCTTCACTCCCGCGGCCTGAGGAGGCCTGGCCATGACCGAAGTCTACGTCGTCGGAACCGACATGATTAAGTTCGGCCGGTTCCCAGGCCGCACCGTGCCGCAACTCGGCGCCGAAGCTGCGCTGATGGCCCTCGACGATGCGGGCCTGACCATGGACGACATGCAGGCGCTGT
>DASXKG010000046.1:0-1692 GCA_036496965.1 Variovorax sp. | reverse complement strand
CGCACCAGCTCGCTGCGCGGCTACCTGATGCTGCGCACGGTGGCGGCGACGAAGCGCTGGCGCCGTTCGACCTTGCGCTATGCCGAGGAGAACCGGCGCATCGAAGAGTGGCTGCGCCGCATCGCCGACATCGCCGCGCGCCAGCCGGAGCTGGCGGCCGAGGTGGCCCAGTGCCAGCGGCTGGTCAAGGGCTACAGCGACACCCACGAGCGCGGCCTGCGCAACTACGACACGCTGATGGACGCCTTGCAGCGCAGCGGCGCCTCGATGGCGCCGGCCACCCTGCGCGAGCTGTGCGACGCCGCGCTTGCCGACGAACACGGCCACAAGCTGCGTGCCGCGCTGGCCCAGCATGCGCTGGCCTGACCGAGAGAGACCTCCATGTCCGGCCCGCCCACCACCCTGCAGCTGCGCGTCGCCGAGGCGCGCGAACTGAATCCGCTGATCAAGAGCTTTAGCCTGCGCGCCGCCGATGGCGGCGTGCTGCCCGGCTTTGCCGCCGGCGCCCACATCCGCGTGCGGGTCGACCTGCCCGACGGCGCGCAGGACTGGCGCCACTACTCGCTGATCAATTTCGACGCCCGCCCGGATGCGACCGAGACGCCGACCGAGTACTGGATCGCGGTGCGCAAGGAAGAAGCGGGGCGTGGCGGCTCGCGCTTCATGCACGAGCGGCTGCGCCAGGGCGAATCCGTGACGATCGAGTTGCCGAAGAACGACTTCCCGCTGCACGCCGGTGCCGGCGGCACGGTGCTGCTGGCCGGCGGGATCGGCGTCACGCCGCTGGCCAGCATGGCCACGCGCCGGCGCGCCGAGGGCCTGCCGGTGCGCCTGCACTACGCCGGCCGCTCCCGCGAGTTGATGGCCTTCCTGCCGGAACTGGAAGCGCTGCTGGGCCCCGACCTGCGCATCCACGCCGACGTGGAGCAGGGCGACGCCTTCGACATCGGCGCGATGCTCGACACCGTCTCGGCGGCCGATCGTCTCTACGTCTGCGGGCCCAAGCCGATGCTGGACGCCGTGCTGGCCCAGACGCAGGCGCGCGGCTGGAACCACGACCGCGTGCATTTCGAGCTCTTCACCACGCCGATGGTGGAGGAGGGCGACCATGCGTTCGAGCTCGAACTCGCGCAATCCGGTCAGCGCTTCACGGTGCCGGCCGACCAGAGCATCCTCGACTGCCTGATCGAACATGGCTGCGATCCGATGTTCGACTGCAAGCGCGGCGAATGCGGTGTCTGCGCCACCCCGGTGATGGAAGGCGAGATCGACCATCGCGACTACGTGCTGACCGCGCGCGAGAAGGCCGAAGGCAACGTCATGCAGATCTGCATCTCGCGCGCCAAGGGCCAGCGCCTCGTTTTGGATATCTGAAGGAGATTGCAATTGAGCAAATACCGAGGCAACCCCGATGCAGTGCAGGCGCTGGTGCAGCCCGACCGGGTGCATCGCGACCTCTACATCAGCGAGGAACTGTTCGCGTTGGAGCAGGAGCATTTCTTCGCCAACACCTGGAACTACGTCGGCCACGAAAGCCAGATCCCGAAGGCCGGCGACTACCTGAGCAACGAGATCGCCGGACGGCCGCTGATCGTCGTGCGCCACAGCGACGGGACGGTGCACGCAATGATGAACCGCTGCGCCCACAAGGGTTCGCGGCTGGTGAGCGCGCCGTGCGGCAATACCGGCAAG
>DASXKG010000045.1:0-1654 GCA_036496965.1 Variovorax sp. | reverse complement strand
CCTGGCGGATCAGCGGCCGGCTGGCCTCTTCGTCGAGGCTCCATTCATGGGTGCCGCGTTTCGGGTCGCCAAAGCTCATGCAGCCCAGGCAGATCTTGGAGACTTTGAGGCCGGTGCGGCCGAGTCGGGTGTATTCCATGGTGCTTCAGATTGTCGTGGATGAGGCCGCGCGCACGCGGCCGAGGCCACGAAATTCATGGGGTCTCCAGGTAGAAGTCCAGCAGGCAATCGCGCACCGCCTCGAACATGCCCATGCCGGTCAGGGTGGCGCAGCCGCGCTGGCGCGCCAGCTCGATCAGCGGCGGGATGGCGGGCTCGGTCACGACGTCGCCGACGAAGGTCGAGGGCACCAGGCCGGCCAGGTCCACCGGCAGCGGGTCGCCCGCCGCCATGCCCATCGGCGATGCGTTGATCACCAGCGCGCAGCCCGTGGGGTCGCTGGAGCCGATGTCCACCTGCGCGGCGCCATAGGCGCGCAGCTTGGCGGCCAGCGTCTCGCGGCGCGCGCTGTCGGTGTCATGCAGCGCCAGCGAAGCGACGCCGGCATCGACCAGCGCATGCGCGATCGCCGACCCGGCACCCCCGGCGCCGACCAGCAGCACGCGCCGGCCGGCCGGCTCGCAGCCGGCCCGGCGCAGGCCGGCGACATAGCCCTCGCCGTCGCACATGTCGCCGAACCAGCGGCCGGCGGCATCGCGCCGCACGGCGTTCACGGCGCCGATCGACGCGGCGCGCGCGCTCAGCGCATGGCACAGCCCCGCCATCGCGAACTTGTGCGGCACGGTGGCGATCACCCCATCGACGTTCGGCATGCGGGCCACCATGTCCATGAAGCGCGCCAGGTCCACCGGATGGACATGGGCCGGCACGACGATCCGGTCCGCGGCGCGCGCTTGCAGCGCCCGGGTCAGGAATTGCGGCGCCTTGACCTGCGCGATCGGGTCGCCGGCGATGAAGATGAGGCGCGTGGCGCCGCTGTAGCTGTCGAGCATGGTGCGGTCGACCTTAGCATCGAGCGCGCAGGCGGCAGCGAGTTCGCTTGCGGCATGCCGATGGAAGTGGTCGCGCTTCAATTCGAGGACGGGCTACTGTTCGCCTCGCGTCCGCTTTAGCGTGACCGGACGCGCCCGGCGATCCAACCATTGAAAAGCCAGTCGGTAGAATCAAACGCTTCCCACCTCATTCCACGCTACCCCTGCGCCCGCATGAAAGAAGCTCCCGCGTCCGCCCTCGGCTTCGCCCCCATCACGCCGCAGCGCGCCTTCGAGGAAATCGCCAGCCAGATCCGCGAACTGGTCGCCAGCGGCAAGCTCAAGCCCGGCGACCGGCTGCCGGCCGAGCGCAGCCTGTCGGCCCAGTTCAATGTCAGCCGCAACACCTTGCGCGAGGCGCTGCGGGCGCTCGAACTCTCGGGAATGATCGAATTGCGCAAGGGCGCGACCGGCGGCGCCTTCGTGCTGCCCGGCAGCTCGGGCGTGATCGTCAACGGCCTGCGCGACCTCTACCACCTGGGCGCCATCACGCCCCAGCAGCTGACGGAGGCACGCATCTGGCTCAGCGCGATCGTGGTCCGCGTGGCCTGCGAGCGCCTCACCGAGGAAGACCTGGACGCGCTGCAAGCCAACGTGGAAGCCGCCACGCGCGCGCAGAAGGC
>DASXKG010000044.1:0-4971 GCA_036496965.1 Variovorax sp. | reverse complement strand
CCGCGAGCGGAACCAGGCCGACCTCGGCACCGCCGCTGGCCGTGGCCTGCCCATCCGAGGCCCAGGCGGCGGCGCCGTCCCAGGCCTGCTGCCATCCCGCATGGTCCGTGAATCCGGGCGACTGCCAGCGGCGCCAACTGCCGCCGCCCGAGGCGTCCGGGCGCAGCAGCCAGGCCACGACGTAGACCACCGGCTGCTCTCTGTCGCTGCCAAGCCGGGTCAGGCGCAGCACCGTGCCGTTCCAGTCGATCGCGGTGGCCCGCGAGAGCGCCACCGTGGCGTCGAGGTCCGCGCCCCACTGCGCCAGCGAAGTCTGCAGCGTCAGCACGGCATCGCCGCGTTCGCGGTTCAGCGCCTGGGCGCGTCCCATGGCATCGAGTCCGCGCCAGCTCATGAGTGCCAGCAGCGCCATGGCCGCGATGGCGACCAGGAGCTCGATCAGGGTGAACCCACGGGACCTTCGCATCAGTAGCGTCCAACCACGGTGGACAGCCGCAGGACCGGCGCGTCGTCCGCGTCGCGCACCTGCACGTCGACGCGGCTGAAGTTCGGGTTCAGGGTCGCCGTCGTCGTCACCGTCACGCCGAAGCTCTGGTTGGCCTGCGTGCAGACCGAGCCGGCGTCGCCGACAGCGGGCATCTGCGGTGCCAGCCGGGCCTTGATCAGCTCGTTCTCCGCGCACAGCTGGGCCAGCATGACGTCGGACTGGCGCTGGGCGTTGCGCGTCAGTGCCATCGTGGCCTGCGTGCCGGCCATCAGCGCAATGGCGACGATGCCCAGCGCGACCAGCACCTCGATCAATGTGAAGCCGCGCGCTGGGCGAGCCCGCGCCCTGGTCCGGCCGGCCGGCGTCATGGTGGCAGCACCGCGAAGGGATGCAGGCCGTCCGTGCCGATGCGCAGGTTGCGGCTCGGCGGGCCCTCGGAGTGCAGTTCCACCTGCTGCGCCGCGATGATCGGATCCGGCCCCAGCTGGAGCGCAGCCACGGCCCGGCCGTTGGCGTCGATGGGTTGCGCCGTGATGCCCGCGGTCTGCCATGCGTTCGGCAGTGCTTGCGCAGGCAGACCGTCGAATGTGAAATCGCCGGGTCCTTCCGGCGTGACGCGCCAGCGCACCGGGGCGCCATTGGCGCGTGATTGCGCCCGCGCGGATTCGAGCAATGCCGCCAGTCGTTCGGCCTCGCGGTCGAGCGCGGCCTGGCTGGAGTCGCGCAGCGACAGACCGACGCCGGCCGTCGCCAGCGCGATGATCGCGATCACCACCAGGAGTTCGATCAGCGTGAATCCCGCGGCCGCGCGGCGGCGGCCGGCGTCTTGCGCAGCAGCACCGCCCCTGCCGCCCGCGGCCGTGCTATTGCCAGCTGCCGATCTCGGCATTCTTTCCCTCGCCGCCGGGTTCGCCGCTGGGGCCGAGCGAGAGCACGTCGACCTCACCCTTGAGGCCCGGGTTCATGTACTGGTAGGGATGGCCCCAGGGGTCGTTGGGCAGCTTGTCGATGTACGACTTCCAGTTCGGCGGCACCGGCGGCGTGCCAGGGCGGCTGACCAGGGCCTGCAGGCCCTGGTCAGCGGTCGGATAGCGCTGGTTGTCGAGCTTGTACAGCTTGAGCGCCTGCATCAGGTTGTTGATGTCGGTCTTGGCCGCAGTCACGCGCGCATCGTCGGCGCGTTCGATCACGTTGGGCACGATCAGCGCCGCAAGCACGCCGATGATGACCAGAACCACCATCAGTTCGATCAGTGTGAAGCCGCGTTGCAAGGCGCGGGCGAGAGGGGGGCGTGAGATAGGCATGAAAGAAGGTCGAAGCGGGTGCGAAGTCGGCCGGGGCCGCGTGCGGTGAATGATAATCCTGCCCCATGTCTTCGCCCTCCGCGATCGCCCGCTGGCCTTCGGCTGTCGCGACCACCGTCATCTGGGCGCTGGCCGCGGCAAGCGCCGTGTTCTGGGGCTTGCGGCTGGCAGCGCCCCCCGACGGGCTGCCGCCAGCGGCCGCGACTGCTCCCGCCGCCGCGCCCGATCCGGCCGCGGTGGCGCAAGCGCTGGGCGCCCTGCCTGCACACGTCAAGATCGCCGCCGCCCCCGATGCGGCAAGCCGCTTCGCGCTGCTCGGCGTGGTCGCCGACACCGATCGGCAGGGCGCAGCCCTGATCGCCGTGGACGGCAAGCCTCCTCGGCCGTTCCGGGTCGGATCGAGCGTCGCCGATGGCTACGTGCTGCAGTCGCTCGGCACGCGCGCCGCCAACCTGGGCGGCAGTGTCGATGGGCCGACGGCATTGAGCCTGGAACTGCCCGTGCGGCCATTGGCCGTCAACGGACCGCCCGGCATGATGGGGATGCCGATGGCGACCGGCATGCCGCCGGTCACGGCGCCCGCGTTTCCGCTTCGGCCCCAGTCGGCGCCACAGCCGCCTCAGATGCCGCAGCCACAGCTACAGCAGCAGCAGCAGCAGCAGCCGGCTCCGCCGCAGCCGGAGGCACAGCAACAGCTTCAGCAGAAGCCGCCGCCCCAGCAGCCGCCGAGCTGATCAAGCCTGCAGGAAGAGCCGATACACCGGATTGCCGGTTTCTTCCACGAAGGGATAGTCCAGCGTGCGCAGGAAATCGTCGAAGGCTTCGTGCTCGATCGAAGGCACCTGCAACCCGACCAGGATCCGGCCGTAGTCCGCGCCCTGGTTTCGATAGTGGAAGAGGCTGATGTTCCAGTTCGGGCGCATCAGGTTCAGGAATTTCAGCAGCGCGCCGGGCCGTTCGGGAAATACGAAGCGCAGCAGGCGCTCGTCGTGCGCCAGTCCGGACCGTCCCCCCACCATGTGGCGGATGTGCTCCTTGGCGAGCTCGTCGTGCGTGAGATCGATGGCGGCGAAGCCGTGCCCCTCGAAGGTGTCGGCGATGGTCCTGGATTCGCCGCGCGCGGTCGTCGTCAGCCCGACGAAGACATGCGCTTCCTTCGAGTCGCTGATGCGGTAGTTGAATTCGGTCACATTGCGCGACGCGCCGGGAAGCTGGCCGACCAGTTCGCAGAAACGCCGGAAGCTGCCGCGCTCCTCGGGGATGGTCACCGCGAACAGCGCCTCGCGCTCCTCACCGACCTCGGCGCGCTCGGCCACGAAGCGCAGCCGGTCGAAGTTCATGTTGGCGCCGCAAAGGATCGCGGCATAGGTCTCGCCGCGCGTGCCGCGCTGCTCCACGTACTGCTTGATCGCCGCCACGGCCAGTGCGCCGGCCGGCTCGACGATGCTGCGGGTGTCGATGAAGACGTCCTTGATGCCGGCGCAGACCGCATCCGTGTCGACCGTGATGAACTCGTCGACCAGGTCGCTGGCGATGCGGAAGGTCTCTTCGCCCACCAGCTTGACCGCCGTGCCGTCGGAGAACAGGCCGACATCGGCCAGCGTCACGCGCCGATGGGCGGCGACCGATTGCATCATCGCGTCCGAGTCGTTCATCTGCACGCCGATCACCTTGATCTCGGGGCGCACGGCCTTGATGTAGTTGGCCACGCCGGAGATCAGTCCGCCCCCGCCGATGGCGACGAACACCGCGTCCAGCGGGCCCTGGTTCTGGCGCAGGATCTCCATGGCGATCGTGCCCTGGCCGGCAATCACGTCGGGATCGTCGAAGGGGTGCACGAAGGTCAGCCCATGCAGCTTCTGCTGCTCGAGCGCATAGCCGTAAGCATCCGAATAGCTTTCGCCGTGCAGGTGCACCTCGCCGCCGAGCGCGCGCACCGCGTCGACCTTGAGCTGCGGTGTCGTCACCGGCATCACGATGACCGCGCGCGCGCCGAGCTTGCGGCCGCACAGCGCGACGCCTTGTGCATGGTTGCCCGCCGACGCGCAGATCACGCCGCTGGCGAGCTGCTCGGGACTCAGGTGCGCCATCTTGTTGTAGGCGCCGCGCAGCTTGAAGCTGAACACCGACTGCTGGTCCTCGCGCTTGAGCAGCACCGTGTTGCCCAGACGGGCGCTCAGGGCGCGCGCGGGCTCGAGGGCCGATTCCACCGCCACGTCGTAGACCCGCGCTGTGAGGATCTTCTTCAGGTAGTCGGCAGGCGTGAGCGGCTGGGTGCGGGGAGGGCTTGGCATGGACATGGCGCCGCGATCATAGGTCCAAAGAAAAAAGCCCCGGGCCTTGCGGCCCGGGGCTAAATCCACCAATTGGGAGGGTGGAGGAGACAACCGGTGCGCATCGGCCGGTGAGGCCTCGATGTGCGATGAAATAAAGTATATCTGTAGATTGCTGCGATGCAACAAGCGAGTTGCGTTTTTTGAACACTAAATCACGCGCACGGCACTTTGTGCCCGAGTGCTGATCTCTTGGAGTCCACAGACATGGAATGCACAGTGAGTTGGACCGGCAACGCCGGCACGCGATCGGCGATGGGATTCGTCGCCGAAACCGGCAGCGGCCACGTCCTGATGATGGACGGTGCCGCGGATCCTGCCAAGCCGGACAACGGCGGCCAGAACCTGGCAGCGCGGCCGATGGAAACCGTGCTCGCCGGCACCGGCGGCTGCACCGCCTACGACGTGGTGCTGATTCTCAAGCGCGGCCGCCACCAGGTCGAACGCTGCAGCGTCAAGCTGACCAGTGAACGCGCCGAGAAGGACCCCAAGGTCTTTACCAAGATCCACATGCACTTCAGCGTCGCCGGCAAGGGGATCCCCGCCTCAGCGGTGGAGCGTGCGATCGCCTTGAGCCACGAGACCTATTGCTCGGCCAGCGTCATGCTGGGCAAGACGGCCGAGATCACCACCAGCTTCGACCTGGTCGAGGCCTGAGCGCTTCAGATCTGGTGCGCCACGGTGGTCATGACGCGGGCCGCCGCGCGCATCAGGATTTTGGCGGGGGCAGGCAGTTCCCGCGCGCCGGCGTTCCACGCCTGTGTCGCATGACGGCCCTCGTCGATCTTCATTTGCTCGACGACGGCGCGTGAAGCCGTGTCGCCTGCAGGCAGGCGATCCAGATGGC
>DASXKG010000043.1:0-6770 GCA_036496965.1 Variovorax sp. | reverse complement strand
GCGCTCGACCAGTGCCCAGGTAAACACCTTTGGAGCCAGCTGGTGCACGACGACATAAATGTTTCTCATCGGACGCAGCATTGTCCGAAGCCCGACGCGCACCCGCAAGACGCGACGCCACGACCCGGCGCAGCCGATCCTCAACATTGAGGAGCCGGCAGGGGATCCTGTTGCTTTTGGGCGACTGGCGGCCCTAGTCGGCAAGCCCCCCCAGCAGGTCCTGCATCTCGTCCTCGTAGCCCGCCACGGGCTGGGCCTTGGCCAGCGCCATCCAGACGGCGAAAGGCAGCCGCGGCTGGGCACGGTGCACGGCCGCGCGCGCCACGACCAGGCGCTGCCCCTGCGCGATCAGCACGCCGCATTCCGAGGGAATCTCGTCGGGCTCGCCGATCGGGCGGCCCTTGGCATCGCAGCCCAGCACGTACCAGCACTCGCCGCCGAGGTCCAGGTAGGCGGCGCGCTTGTCGGGCTTGCGCAGGTCGCTCTGCAGGTCGGCCCGGTTGACCTTGACTTCATGGACGATCGGCTGCGCATAGGCCTCGACGCTGGTGTTGCGGATCGAGAAGACATCGGGCCGGGCGATGCACCAGCGGGCCTTGGCGGCGCCCTCGCCCTCGCCCTCGCCGGCGGCCGGCAGCCGGGCCCGCAGGCTCAGCCCGCGCCAGGCGATGCGGCCGGCGCGCGTCATCTCGCGCGCGACCTGCTCGACCAGTGCTTCGTGGCGCGACAGCGCAGCCCGGTTCGCGACCTGCGAACGGGCCAGATGCGCGATGCCGGCGTCAGTCAGGCGCAGGGTTTCGTGGCCTTGCGCCGAACGCAGGCGCTCCAGCAGGCCGGCGGCGAGCAGGTCGATCTCGATGGCATCGCCGCAGGGCCAGCCGGCCGATCGATGGATCTCGCGCAGCCGGCGTGCATGCAGCCGCGCCAGGGCGGATGCACCGGGCGGCGGATCGGCGACCGGGGCCGGCGCGCCCGGCTCGACCTGAGGCGGGTCGGTGGCCGGCGGGTCGAGTTCGGGCGGTGGCACGGGCGCGGCAGGCGGTGCCGGCGGAGTGGGCAGATCGGGCGCGGGCGGCGGCGGCCCGATGGGCGCGTCGGCGGCGCCGGACGGCGCGCTGCGTTGGAAGGCGATGGCGGTCATCAATGAAGGTTAGCGAGAAGCGGCATGAAATGTTGTGCTAGTGGAAATCCCGACTCCTGCTGCTCTGCGCCAGCCGGCCCAGGAGCGGTGTGAGATCGCGAAAGCCGCTTGCCAGCAGGTGGCGCACCTCGCCGCCGCTGTCGACGTCGCGCTGCCAGGTGCCCTGCACCGCCAGCAGCCGGGACTTCAGGAGCGGCTCGCGCCAGGCATCGACCACGTGGCTCCAGACGATCACGTTGACATTGCCGGTCTCGTCCTCGAGGGTGACGAAGATCGTGCCCTTGGCCGTCTGCGGCCGCTGCCGGCCCATGACCAGGCCGCAGGCGCGGGCCGTCTGGCCATGGGGCAGATCGCGCAATTCGTCGGCGCTCATCAGCTTCATGCGCGCCAGGCGCGGACGCAGTAGCGCCAGCGGATGGCGGCGCAGGGTGAAGCCCAGCGACGCGTAGTCGCCGGCGATCTCCTCGCCCTCAGGCGCATGGGGCAGTTGCAGGGTGCCTTCGTGGATGGGCACGCCCTTGAGCAGAGCCGGCGCGCGGCGCTGCGCGGTGGCCTCCCAGACCTGCTGGCGGCGATGGCCCGACAGCGTCGCCAGCGCATCGGCGGCGGCCAGTGCAGCCATGTCCCTGGCGTCGAGCTCGGCGCGCAGGGCCAGGTCTTCGGTGCTGCCGAAGGGGGCCTGGGCACGGGCTGCCAGCAGTCGCTCGGCACCGGCCTGGCTGAGGCTGCCGGCGCGCTGCAGGCCCAGGCGCACCGCGGGCTGGCCGGGGCGGCCGGTGCGCGTGGCGAAGCGGGGGATCGCCTCGCAAGCAGGCACGGCCGACGGCGCTTCCAGCGTGCAGTGCCAGTCGCTGGCCGTGACATCCACCGGCCGCACCTCGACGCCGTGGCGCCGGGCATCCTGGATCAGTTGCGAGGGCGAATAGAAACCCATCGGCTGCGAATCGAGCATGGCCGCCAGGAAACAGGCGGGTTCGTGCAGCTTCAGCCAGCAGCTCACCACCACCAGCAAGGCGAAGCTGGCGGCATGGCTCTCGGGAAAGCCGTATTCGCCGAAGCCCTGGACCTGCTTGAAGATGGCCTCGGCGAAGGGGCGGTCGTAGCCGTTCGCCACCATGCCCTCGACCAGCTTGCCGTGGAACTTGTCGACGCCGCCGGTGCGCTTCCAGGCGGCCATGGCGCGGCGCAGCCGGTCGGCCTCGTCGGGCGTGAAGCCGGCGGCGATCATCGCGATCTGCATCACCTGCTCCTGGAAGATCGGCACGCCGAGAGTGCGCCCGAGCGCCTTCTTGAGGGCCGGATAGCGGTACGGAACCTCTTTCTCGGCACGGATCAGGGCGCGATTCTTCAGGTAGGGGTGCACCATGCCGCCCTGGATCGGCCCGGGCCGCACGATGGCCACCTCGATCACCAGGTCGTAGTAGCAGCGCGGCTTGAGGCGCGGCAGCATCGACATCTGGGCCCGGCTCTCGATCTGGAACACGCCGATGGTGTCGGCTTCGCAGATCATGTCGTAGACGGCCTCGTCGTCGTTGCCGATCTGGTGCATCTCGAGCGCCGTGCCGCGCCAGCCGTTGACCATGGCCAGCGCCCGCCGGATCGCGCTCAGCATGCCCAGCGCCAGCACGTCGACCTTGAGCATGCCGATGGCTTCCAGGTCGTCCTTCTCCCACTGGATGACCGAGCGGTCCTTCATCGATGCGCTCTCGACCGGCACCAGGCGCGTGAGCTTGCTCTGGGTGAGCACGAAGCCGCCCACATGCTGGCTCAGGTGGCGCGGCGCGCCGTGCAGCTGCTGCGTGAGCTCGATCCACTGGCGCAGCTTGGCCAGCGGCTCCTGCACGCCCAGCTCCGTCATGGCCTGCTGCAACCGCTCGTCGAGGATCACGGTGTCGAACCAGAAATGGTCCTTGGCGAAGGCATCCACCAGCCGCGCATCGATGCCCAGCGCGCGGCCCACGTCGCGCAGGGCGCTGCGCGTGCGGTAGCGGATCACGACCGCGGCGATGGCGGCACGGTCGCGGCCGTATTTGTTGTAGATGTACTGGATCACCTCTTCGCGCCGCTGATGCTCGAAGTCGACGTCGATGTCGGGCGGCTCGCGCCGCTCGCGGCTCAGGAAGCGCTCGAAGAGGAGGTTGCCGGTGGTCGGATCGATGGCCGTGATGCCCAGGCAGAAGCACACCGCCGAGTTGGCGGAGGAGCCGCGGCCCTGGCAGAGGATCTTCTCTTGCTTGGCGAAGCGCACGATGTCTTCCACCGTGAGGAAGAACATCTCGTAGTGCAGTTCGCGGATCAGATCCAGCTCGCTCTGCACCTGCTTGCGCACCGCCTCGGGCATGCCGTTCGGATAGCGGGTGCGCGCGCCTTCCCAGGTCTTGCGCACCAGCGTCTCGATGGGCGTCTCGCCGCCGGCGACGGTCTCCAGCGGGTACTTGTAATGCTCGCGGATCACCTCGGGGTCGAAGTTGCAGCGCGCGGCCACTGCCAGCGTGTTGGCCAACAGCCCGGGCGGATAGAGCTGGGCCAGGCGCAGGCGCGAACGCAGGTGGCGCTCGGCATTGGACTGCAGCGCGAAGCCGCATTCGGCCACCGTGCAGCCGGCGCGCACGGCGGTCATCACGTCCTGCAGCGGCTTGCGCGAACGCACGTGCATGTGCACGTCGCCGGCAGCCACCAGCGGCACGCCGGCCTGCGCGCCGAGTTGCTGCAGCTGGTACAGCCAGAGGTCGTCGTCGAAGGTGTTGAGCAGCTCGACGGCGATCCAGAGATGCGCGCCGAACAGCGCGGCGGCATGGGCGAGATCGGCGGCCAGCGCTTCCTCATCGAGCTGGCCATCGGCCGGACGATGCGGCACGAAGAGGATCTCGCAATGGGCCAGCGAGGCCAGGTCGCTGTCTTCCCAGCTCACGCGGTAGCTGCCCTTGGGCGCCGTGGTGCGGGCGGCGGTGATGAATTCGCAGAGGTTGCCCCAGCCTTCGAGGTCGTGGGCGAGTGCCACCAGCTTGCAGCGTTCGAAGCCGAACTCGCTGCCGAACAGCAGGCGAAAGCCGGCGTTGCGCGGCAGCCGGGGCTGCCCGGGATGCTCGCGCTCCCAGTCGGCCAGGGCTTCGAGATGCTCGCGCAGGCCCACGTGCGCCCGCACCACGCCGGCGACCGAGCATTCGTCGGTGATGGCCAGGCATTGGTAGCCCAGCTGGTAGGCCCGGCCGACCAGCTCCTCGGGCTTGGAGGCGCCGCGCTGGAAGCTGAAATTCGACAGGCAATGCAGCTCCGCATAGCCGGGCAGCCCCTGCACCGGCGCCGAGCGCTGCGGCAGCAGCTGCACCTTGCGCGGCATGCGGCGCAGGATCTGCTTGTCGCTGAGTTCGGGCATGGCGGTGGCGTCCGGGGCGATCAGGCGCGATCAGGCGCGATCAGGCGTAGAGGCCCTGCAGGAACCAGCGCGGCTGGTCGCCGGCGAAAGGCGCCGCCGGCCGCTCGCGAAAGATCCAGACCAGGCCGGCCTCGGGACTTTCGGCGATGAAGTAGTCGCGCACGGCGGGGTGGCCTCTTTCCTCGCCTTCTTTCTCATCGTCTTCCGTGCCCCACCACCCGGCCTCCACCCGCTGCGGCCCGACCAGCTTGCGCAGCACGCCGCGATAGCAGGGACGCCCCTGGCGCAGTTCCAGCGGCAGGGGTTGGCGCAGCAGCCAGGCCGGATAGCGCAGATCGGGCTGCATGGCAGCTGCGCGCGCGGTCGTCGCGGGCTGTTCATTTTTCTGCTGCTGCTGCAAGGCGGGGTGCCAGGCCTGCCGGCACTCCGGCCGGTGATCGGCCTGGGCGACCGCGCTCAGCACCTGCTGCGCGCCGAGCCGCGCGCTCAGCCGCTCGACCAGCTCGTGCAGCTTGTCGCCCTTGCGGTTGTCCTCGGGCAGGAAGCTGGTGCTGGCGCCGGCCCAGGGCGTGGTCTCGAGGGTGCGCAGGCGCAGCCAGCTGGCGGGCGCCGCCAGGCGGGTGAGCGCCAGCCGCTCGGCCATCAGGCGCCGCAGATGGGCCATGTCCTGCGTCGGCTCGGCCGTGCGCAGCGTGATCTGCTGGTGCGGCGGCAGGTCGACGCCGTTGAATCGCTTCAGGTCCAGCGTCCATTGCAGCTCGAGCGCCAGCACGCCGCACTGGCGGGCACGCAGCCAGATCTGCAGCGCCGCCAGCAGGCGGTTGGCCGACCACATGAGTTCGGGCGCGCCTTCGGCCAGGGCGGGCAGCTCCAGCTTCAGCTCGAACACATCGGGCAGCGTGAGCCAGCGATGGCTCTCCGGGCGCAAGCCGTAGGCCGCATCGAGCGCGGCCCGCAACGCCGGGCCGAAGCGGCGCGTGAGCCCCGCGCGCGGCAGGGCCGCCACCTGGCCCCACTGGCGGCAGCCCAGGTGCACCAGCACCTCGAGGTGATCGTGCGCGGCGCTCAAGGTGTCCAGCGGCAGGCCGGCGGGCAGGTCGGCCGGCGGCCGCTCGCCGCGGGCGAACATCCGCAGCCGCGCCAGCGCGACCAGGCTGGTCGCGCCCTGGGCCTGCTGCACGCGCACCGGCGCGGGATTCAGGCTGGCGAGCTGGCGCATCAGGCCCAGCCGGCCGCCCCACAGGCGCTCGCAGGCGGACACCTCGAGCAGCAGGGCTTCGTCGATGCGGGCGACGCGCGGGGTGAACTGCAGGGCCCACCAGCCCAGGGCTTCGTCGGAGGGGAGGACTGATTCAGGGTCAGGCAGTTCAGGCGGCCAATGCAAGGCTATCCAGTGGGGCATGTCGTTTGTCCTGATGAAGTTCGAGGCGCACCACGGTCGCGCCTTCACTGGTTGGAAGCTGCGCGGTGCCCTCCTCCTGCCGGCGCAGCTTGCGCCGCAGCTGGCTGGCCGCCAGCAGCGCCGCCATGCGTTCGCTGCGCGCCGGCAGCTGGATCGGCGCGGCCAGCGGCGGACCACGGCGCTTGAGGATGTGGACGTCGATCTGCGCGCTGTCTTCGGCGCAGGCAGCCAGTTGCAGCCGCAAGCGCGCCGGCGAGGTGGACGCGGCCATGGCTGCCGGCCGGAACACGAACAGCAGCGACTCGTGCTGCGCCGCCGCCAGCTGCAGGCGCCGCAACTCGCCGACCCGGGCCTGCGGCAGCCAGGCCAGCACGGCGGACATGTCGGCGCAGCGCAGCGCCTGTTCGCAGGCCCAGAGGCGCGCGGCTGCGGCATCGCTGCGAATCCACAGCAGCGATTCGAGCGGCAGCCCGCCGGCCGCCAGTGCGGGGCCGAAGGGCTCGTGCGGCGCGCCGATCAGCGCCACCGGCCCCCGGCCGCCCTGCACCGCCTGCGCCAGGGCCGGCAGCAGCAGCTGCCACGCATGGGCCTCGGGTGCGGACTGCAGCAGTTCGGTCATCGCCCCGACCGGCCAGCCGCCCCCAGGCAGCTGCCCATCGAGCGCGCCATGGCCGGTGCCGATGACCTGCGCATCGGCCAGGCCCAGCTCGTCCGCACGCCAGACCTTGTGGCGCGCAGAGGGGGAAAAAGGATCGAGGGAAGGGAGGCCCATGATGGATTGAGTAACTGTATTTTTATAAGGGGTATCCGCTTAGCTCCAGTAGATTGAAATGCTGGATGTTTAACCAGTA
>DASXKG010000042.1:0-8524 GCA_036496965.1 Variovorax sp. | reverse complement strand
ACGCAGTGGGGGAGCGTGGGGGTCCATTCACCCAGCCTGCCACCACGCGGGGCAGGTCGCCCTGCGTGGCCCGCCAGACCAGTTCCGGCGCCGCCACGTGCACACCGGGCGGCGCCAGGCGCAGCGCCAGGTCGACCAGTTCGGCCACCTTGGAGGCCCGCACCGGCTGTTCGCTGGCCGGCACCATGAACCGGGTGATCGACAGCATCCACGCGGCCAGCCGTTCGCCGAGGTTGGCGAAATGGCGAGGACCGGGCTTCTGGGCGGTGCGGACCAGCAGCACGCGGTCGAAGCCGAGCGCGGCCACCGCCTGCTCGTCGAGACTGGCCAGGCCGTGCTTGAGCGCCTCCGGCAGCCGCCCCTGGACATGCGGCAGCACCACCGCCAGCGAATGCACGCCACAGGCGCGCAACCATCCGGCGAGGGCGGGCAGCTGCGCCGGCGTGGGTGTCCAGAGGGCGCGCTCGCGGTCGTAGTACAGGCGCGGCGGCTCGAAGAGAACCAGGGCAGTGTCCGCAGGCACCCGCGGCCAGTCGTCGATCGGCACCTGGGCAACGTCGGGCACGAGCCAGGTCTGGACGCCGCCCAGTCCGTCGCGGATCGGCTCGCGCGCCAGCACCACGGTGTGATCGAAGCGATGCCGCCCGGCCAGCCGGCGCACCAGCTCCTGGCCCAGGGCGCCGGTGGCGCCGGCGATCAGCAGCGTTCCCTTGAGCGTCATCCATCTATGCTACCTTTGCCGACTTCGCTCACAGGGTTTGGCCATGTTGAAACGCTGGTTCCTGATCGTGCTCGTCGCGCTATCGCTCACGGGCTGCGGCTTCAACAACTTCCAGCGCCTCGACGAGGCCAGCAAGTCGGCCTGGAGCGAGGTGCTCAACCAGTATCAGCGGCGCGCCGACCTGGTGCCGAACATCGTGGCCACGGTCAAGGGGCAGGCGAATTTCGAGCAGGACACACTGACCAAGGTGATCGAGGCTCGCGCCAAGGCGACCTCGATCCAGGTCACGCCCGACACACTGAACGACCCCGAGGCATTCCAGAAATTCCAGCAGGTCCAGGGCGAACTCTCCGGTGCGCTGTCGCGCCTGATGGCGGTCTCGGAGCAGTACCCGACGCTGCAGGCCAACCAGGCCTTCCGCGACCTGCGCGTGACGCTGGAGGGCACCGAGAACCGCATCACCGTGGCGCGCAACCGCTACATCCAGACCGTGCAGGACTACAACGTGCTCGTGCGCAGCTTCCCGACCAACCTGACGGCCAGGGTCATGGGCTACCGGCCCAAGGCCAACTTCACGGTGCAGAACGAGGCCCAGATCTCGGCGCCGCCGACGGTCGATTTCGGCGCGCCGAAGAAATAGGCGCGAGGATTCGATGACGGCCGCGACCCTCGTCCGGCAGGCGCTTGCGGCGCTGCTCCTGCTGCTGGGCGCGCTGTTCGGTGCCCAGGCGCAAGGCCTGCTGCCGGTACCCGCGCTGAATGCGCGCGTGATCGACCAGACCGGCACCCTGAGCGCGGCGCAGCGCCAGGCGCTGGACGACAAGCTGGCGGCCTTCGAGAAGAAGAAGGGCTCGCAGATCGTGATGCTGATGGTGCCGACCACGCAGCCCGAGGACATCGCCAGCTACGCCAACCGCATCGGCAACGCCTGGAAGATCGGCCGCAAGGAGGTCGGCGACGGCATCCTCGTCGTGGTGGCCAAGAACGACCACAAGATGCGCATCGAGGTCGCCAAGACACTCGAAGGCGCGGTGCCCGACCTGGCCGCCGCGCACATCATCGACGACGCGATGAAGCCGCGCTTCCAGCAGAACGACTTTGCCGGCGGCCTCGATGCGGCGGCCGACCAGTTGATCGCCCGGGTCAGCGGCGAAGCCCTGCCCGGGGTCGACGTGAAGAGCGGCGACTTCGGCACGGGCGCCGGCGCGCCGCCCTCGGGCTTCAACTGGCAGGACCTGGGCATCTTCCTGTTCGCCGTCGTGCTGGTGGGCGGCCCGATCGCGCGCCGCGTGCTGGGCAAGATCCCGGGCGGGCTGGTGCTCGGCGGCGTGACGGGCGCGCTGGTGTTGCTGCTCACGTCCAGCCTGGTGATCGCGGTGCTGGCCGGGCTGGGCGCGCTGCTCTTCACGCTGCTGTCGCTGGGCGCGGGCGGTGGCGGTGGCGGCATGGGCGGACTGGGCGGCGGACTGGGTGGCTTCGGCGGCGGTTTCGGCGGCGGCCGGTCCTCGGGCGGCGGGGGCTTCGGTTCTGGCGGTGGCGGCAACTTCGGCGGCGGTGGCGCCTCCGGGAATTGGTAGCGGCCATGGCATCGCCCGCGCCGGTGCGCCCTCCCTCGCTGCGTGCGCGCATCGCGCGGCTGTGGCGGCATCGCTGGATCGACGAGGCGCATGTGCGGCGCGTGCTGCCGCCCGATGCGCTGGAACGCCTCACGCGCCGCGTGGCCGCCAGCGAAAAGCGGCACACCGGCGAGGTGCGCATCTGCATCGAGGCCGGCCTGCCGCTGTCCTACCTCTGGCGCGGCGCGCATGCGCGCGAGCGTGCCCTGATGCTGTTCAGCAAGCTGCGCGTCTGGGACACCGAGCACAACAACGGCGTGCTGATCTACCTGCTGCTGGCCGAGCATGCGATCGAGATCGTGGCCGACCGCGGCATCGATGCGCGCGTGGACGATGCAGATTGGGCGACCACCGCGCAGCACATGGGCGAGGCCTTCCGCGAAGGACGCTTCGAAGACGGCCTGACGCTGGCGCTGGAGGAGGTCTCGGCGCAGCTGGTCGCGCACTTTCCGCTGGCCGAGGGCGAGGCCGACCGCAATGAGTTGCCGGATGCGCCGGTGGTGCTCTGACAGGGCGCCCGTGTGCAGCGACGGCCACGAAGGCGTCGACACGCGCTAGGACGTCGCCCTCGGCCCCAGCTTCTCCCACAGAAAGCTGTAGGCCAGCGCCTCCATGTGCGCGGCCTGCGCGTTGTCGGCGGCGCCGCCATGGCCGCCCTCGATGTTCTCGTAGTAGTCGACCTCCTTGCCCGCCGCGCGCATCAGCGCGGCCATCTTGCGCGCATGGGCCGGATGCACGCGATCGTCGCGCGTCGAGCTGAGGAACATCACGGGCGGGTAATGCCCGGCCGGATCGAACAGGTGGTAGGGCGAGAAGCCGCGCATGAAGGCCCAGTCCCCGGGCTGGTCGGGGTCGCCGTATTCGGCCATCCATGAAGCGCCGGCCAGCAGCCGGTGGTAGCGCCGCATGTCCAGCAGCGGCACCTGCACCACCACCGCACCGAACAGTTCCGGATACTGGGTCAGCATGTTGCCGACCAGCAGGCCGCCGTTGCTGCCGCCCTGGATGCCCAGCCGCGGCGCCGAAGTGATGCCACGCGCGACCAGGTCGCGCGCGACCGCGGCAAAGTCCTCGTAGGCGCGCGGACGCTTCTCGCGCAGCGCGCCTTGATGCCAGCCCGGTCCGTATTCGCCGCCGCCGCGGATGTTGGCCACCGCGTAGACGCCGCCCTTGTCGAGCCAGGCGCGGCCGAGCGCGCCCGAGTACTGCGGCGTGAGCGAGATCTCGAAGCCGCCATAGCCGTAGAGCAGCGTGGGCGCGCTGCCGTCGAAGGCCAGCGCCTTCGGCCGCACCATGAAGTAGGGCACGCGGGTGCCATCGAGCGAGGTCGCGAAGTGCTGCTCGATGAGCTGCTTCGCGGCATCGAAGAAGGCCGGCATGGCCTTGAGCATTTCGGGTGGCTGGCCGATCTCGGCCAGCGACAGCGTGGTCGGGCTCAGGTAGTCGGTGGCGTTGAGCCACACGGCATCGCTCTTGTCGCTGTCGACCGCGCCGACGCCGAGGGTGCCGAAGGCCGGGGCCCCGGTGAACGCGCTGGCCGTCCAGCCGCCGGCACCCGGCGTGAGCACGCTCAGGCGGTTCTTGACGTCGTCGAGCACATTGAGCACCAGGTGGTGCAAGGTCCAGGTCGCGCTGGCCAGCGAACGCGTCGCGGTCGGCGAGAACAGCAGCTCGAAGACCCGTTCGCCGCGCATGAACGCATCGAAGCGCGCGGCCAGCAGCGAGCCCGCCGCGTAGTCCCGGCCGCCCGCTTGCCACGCTTCGCGCAATTCGAGCGTGAGCCATTCGCGGTGCACCGACTTGATGGCCGAGTCGGGCGCGTCCACCTTGGCGAGGCTGCCGTCCGCGCCGCGCAGATACAGCTCATCGCTGTAGAACGCCAGGGTGCGGATGATGAAGTCGCGCTCGAAGCCCGGCGTGTCGTCGTACTCGCCGGCGACGATCATGTCGTCGGGCAGGCCCTCGTAGACCCGCTCGGCGCTGGCCAGCGGCGTGCCGCGCCGCCAACGCTTGACCAGGCGCGGGTAGCCGGAACTGGTGAGGCTGCCGGGGCCGAAATCGGTCTCGATGTAGGCCGTGTCGCGGTCGATCCAGCCCATGCCGCCCTTGGACTCGGGCCGAAAGAATCCGTCCTGCACCCATTGGCGCTCGACCAGGTCGAACTCGCGGGTGACGTCGGCATCGGCACCGCCGCGCGACAGCGCGATCAGGCAGCGGCGGTAGTCGGGCCGCAGGCAGTCGGCGCCATGCCAGACCCAGTTCTCGCCCTCGGCGCGGTTCAGCGCGTCGACGTCGAGCACGGTCTCCCATTGCGGCTGCGGCTTGCGGTACTGCTCGAGCGTGGTGCGGCGCCACAGGCCGCGCGGGTGGTCGGCATCGCGCCAGAAGTTGTAGTAGAGGTCGCCGATCTTCTGGACACCCGGAATGCGGGCGTCGGAGTCGAGCACGGCGCGGATGTCGGTCTGCAGCTGCGCGAAGGCCGGTGTCGTGGCCAGCCGGCCGTCGGTCTCGGCGTTGCGCTCCCTGACCCAGGCCAGGGCGTCATCCCCGGTCACGTCTTCCAGCCAGCCATAGGGGTCGTCGTTGGAAATCGACATGGGATCGCCTTCTTCAGTCCCGGGTGTCCAGCAACCGGCGGTTGACCGCGTGCGCGGCGTCGAGTTCGAGTTGCAGCGCGCGCGTGACCTGCGACAGCGTGCGCAGCCGCCGGTTGCCTTCGCGCAGGCGCTGGGCCAGGCCCGCGGACAGCGCCAGCATGAGCCTCGCGGCCGCCTCCGGATGCGTCTGCACGAGCTCGAGCAGCGCGGCCCGCGACAGCACGCCCAGCTTGACCTCGGTCAGCGTGGTACAACTGGCCGAACGCGGACCGCCATCGATCACGCCCATCTCGCCGATCAGGCCGCCGGGGCCGATGATCGACATCACGACCTCGTCGTTGCCCGTCTCGCCGGCGCTTGTGACCACCCGCACCTGGCCGTCGAGCACCAGCGCCATGTAGTCGTTGTCGACCGCATCGCCTTCCTCGAACAGCAGGATGTCCGGCAGCAGGTGCACCGGGCGCATGGCGTCGACGACCAGCTGCGCCTGCGCCGCTGCCATGCCGGACACCGCCACGGCGCGGGTCAGCAGCTCGACCGCATGCGCGCGCAAGTCCGCAGGGTTTCGATCGGCATCTGGGTCCATGGGCTATTTTTACAGGCAATGGCGTGAACGCGCTGGCGCGGCTCAGGGCGTTTCCGCGGGCAGCAGCGCAGCCAGGGTCTGCAGGCTGTCGGCCTCTTCCACGGGCTTGTCCTCGCGCCAGCGCAGCATGCGCGGAAAGCGCACCGCGATGCCGCTCTTGTGGCGCGTGCTGCGGGCGATGCCTTCGAAGCCGAGCTCGAAGACCAGCGTCGGGCGCACGCTGCGCACCGGCCCGAAACTCTCGACGGTGGTCTGGCGGATCACCGCGTCCACCCGGGCCATCTCGGCATCGGTGAGGCCCGAATAGGCCTTGGCGAAGGGCACCAGCTTGCGCTCGGGCGATTCCGGCGGCGCGTCCCAGACGGCGAAGGTGTAGTCGCTGTACAGGCTGGCGCGGCGGCCGTGGCCGCGCTGCGCGTAGACCAGCACCGCGTCGATGGCCAGCGGATCGATCTTCCACTTCCACCACACGCCGACGTCCTTGGTGCGGCCGACGCCGTAGCGGGCCTCGCGCTGCTTGAGCATCAGGCCCTCGACCCCCAGCGCGCGCGCTGCTTCGCGCTGGCGCGCCAGATCGCTCCAATGCGCGCCGTGCAGCATCGGACTGGCGACCAGCGAGGGATGCTGCAGGTCCGCCAGCAGCGCATCGAGCCGCGTGCGGCGCTCGTGCTGCGCCAGGGCCCGCAGGTCGCGGCCCTGCCATTCGAGCAGGTCGTAGGCCAGCAGCACCACCGGGATCTCGCGCAGCAGCTTGGCGCCGAGCGTCTTGCGGCCAATGCGCCGCTGCAGTTCGGCAAAGGGCTGCACCCGGCCATCGCCACCAGGGGAGTTCGAATCCGGGCGCCAGACCACGATCTCGCCGTCGAGCACCGTGCCGTCGGGCAGTGCCTCGCCCAGGGTGGCGAGTTCGGGGAAGCGCTCGGTCACCAGGTCTTCGCCGCGCGACCAGAGCCACACCTGGCCGGCGCGCTTGACCAGCTGGGCGCGGATGCCGTCCCACTTCCACTCGACGATCCACTGCGAGGGTGGCCCCAGGCTGGCGTCGAACTGCTCGAGCGGCAGGTTGAAGGGATGCGCGAGGAAGAAGGGATAGGGCTGGCCGCTGGTCTTCTGGTCGAGCTCCAGGCTGCGTTCGGGCGCGATCAGCGCGGCATAGTCCGCGGCCGTCGGCTGGCCGCTGATGTGGGTGTAGCCCATCAGCCGCTGCGCCACCCGCTTGGGGTCGAGCGCACCGAGGCTCGCCAGCGCCTGCGTCACCTGCAGCTTCGACACCCCGACGCGGAAGGCACCGGTGATGAGCTTGAAGTAGACCAGCCGCTCGTCGACGGCGAGGCGCTGCCATTGCCAGTGCAACGCATCGGCGAGAGCCTCGGGGGCCGTCTTGCGCAGCGGCAGCAGATGCTGCTCGATCCATTCGGCCAGCCCCATGTCGTGCGGCTCGGTGGGCGGCGGCAGCAGCAGCGAGATGGTCTCGGCCAGGTCGCCGACAGCCTCGTAGCACTCGTCGAACAGCCACTCGGGCAGGCCGGCGGATTCCTGCGCCAGCAGTCGCAGCAGCTTGACTGGCACCAGCTGGCGCGGCTTGCCGCCGGCAAGGAAATACACGGCCCAGGCCGCGTCACGCGCAGCGGCCGTTTGCAGATAGCGCTGCAGCGCCGCCTGCTTGGCGAGGCTGGAGGTGGTCGCGTCGAGCTCGCGATAGAGCGCGGCGAACTGCTTCATGGCACGGGCTCGGGCAGCGACGGCTGCTGCTCCGAATCCTCGTCCCCGTACTCGGTCTTGAAGCCCTGCGCCTCGAGCCCGTTCTCGGTCAGCCAGCGCACCAGCACCGCCACGCTGCCGTGCGTGACGAAGACCCGTTCGGCACCGGTGCCGGCGATGGCCTGCTGCAGGCCCGGCCAGTCGGCATGGTCGGACATCACGAAGCCGCGGTCCACGCCGCGCCGGCGCCGGGTGCCGCGCAGCTGCATCCAGCCGCTGGCGAAGGCGTCGGCATAGGGGCCGAAGCGGCGCAGCCAGGGCGTGCCCTGCGCCGAAGGGGGCGCCAGCACCAGCGCGCGCTGCAGCAGCGCGGCATCGACGCCCGGATCGGTCACGCGCAGGGTCGGCGGCAGGCGCACGCCGGCGGCGCGGTAGACCGCATTGAGCGGCTCGATCGCGCCATGCACCACGATCGGCCCGATGCCCGCGTCCACCCCATGCAGGATGCGCTGCGCCTTGCCGAAGGCATAGCACAGCAGTACCGAGGCCCGGCCCTCGGCCGCGTTGGCGCGCCACCATCGGTCGATCTCCGCGAACAGCTGCGCCTGCGCCGGCCAGCGGTAGATGGGCAGGCCGAAGGTCGACTCGGTGATGAAGGTGTCGCAGGGCACCGGCTCGAAGGGCGTGCAGGTGCCGTCGGCTTCGGTCTTGTAGTCGCCCGAGGCGACCCAGACGCGGCCGCCGTGCGCCAGCCGCACCTGCGCCGAACCGAGCACATGGCCGGCCGGGTGCAGCGACAGCTGCACGCCGTGATGGACGATGGCTTCGCCATAGGCGAGGGTCTGCAGCCGGATGTCGTCGCCGAGCCGGGCGCGCAAGGTGCCGGCGCTGTCGTTGTGCGCCAGGTAGTGGCCGTGGCCCGGGCGCGCATGGTCCGAATGCGCATGCGTGATCACCGCCCGCTCCACCGGTCGCCAGGGGTCGATGTAGAAATCGCCGGGCGGGCAGTACAGGCCCTCGGGACGGGCGACGACCAGATCACCCGGATCGGGCGTGGGAATCGTCACTACTTCTTCGGCGCCGGCGCCCCCATCTCGAACACGTTCATCTTCATGCCGTTGGGCATCATCATGTCGCCCGGCTTCTGCCCGGCCTGGCAGGGGCCGAGCCACTTGGCGTCCATGGCGATCGCGCCCTCGCTACGGCCCATCATGGGCGGACTGTAGGTGGAGCGGCTTTCCATGTGATAGGCGGTGTTGAAGTCGCCCGTGATCACGGAGTGGGTCGTTGCCGTGGTGATGGG
>DASXKG010000041.1:0-2497 GCA_036496965.1 Variovorax sp. | reverse complement strand
CCTGATTATGGTGACTGAATATTGCACAGTTCGTGCCAGAGAGAAGCGCCTTGATGACAAAGGACTTTCCCTCAGAGACGGCGCCACATGCCTGAAATATGTACGAACTCTTCGTCTGAATTTCAGGCAATTGATCGTTTCTCAGTCAGGGTTTTCCAGGCGTTCGTAGAGCGTGGCGCGCGAGATGCCCAGCAGCCGCGAGCTCGCGAGCTTGTTGCCGCCGGTGGCCGCGAGCGCGGCGGCGATGGCGCGGCGTTCGAGCTCCGCCACCTGTTCGGCCAGCGGCCGCAGCAGCAGCGCGGCCGATTGGTCGTCCGGATCCGGCGCCGGCCCGGCGGTGCGCACGGCCGGCGGCGTGATCTGGTCCTGCCCCGCCTCGCGCAGGATGCGCTCCAGCTGGGCCGCATCGATGCGCTGCGAGTCGCTGCGCATGGTCACCTGCTCCAGCACGTTGCGCAGTTGGCGGATGTTGCCGCGCCATTGCTGCGCGGCCAGCAGCGCCAGGGCATCGGGCGTCAGTTCGGGCGGCGCCTCGCCGCTGCGCAGCGCCATGTCCTCGCCGAGCACCTCGACCAGGGCCGGGATGTCGGCGCTGCGTTCGCGCAGCGGCGGCACGCGCACCGGCAGCACGTTGAGCCGGTAGTAGAGGTCCTCGCGGAAGCGCCCTTCGCGCACCAGGGCCGCCAGGTCGCGCGAGGTGGCGGCGATCACCCTTGCATCGAATGGCACCAGCTTGTTCGAGCCCAGCGGCTCGATCTCGCCCTCCTGCAGCGCGCGCAGCAGCTTGGCCTGCAGGCCCAGCGGCATGTCGCCGATCTCGTCGAGGAACAGCGTGCCGCCGTCGGCGAGCTTGAACTTGCCTTCGCGCGGCTTGCGCTCGGCGCCGGTGAAGGCGCCCGGCGCGACGCCGAAGAACTCGGCCTCGAGCAGGGTGTCGGGCACGGCGGCGATGTTCACGCTGACGAACATGCCGCCGGCGCGCGCCGACGCCGCATGGATGGCGTGCGCCAGCAGTTCCTTGCCGGTGCCGGTCTCGCCGAGCAGCAGCACCGGGCTCGACGACTGCGCGGCGCGCCGCGCATGGCGCTTGACCTCCACCGCCGCCGGGCTGCTGCCGATGAAGCTGGCGAAGGTGTGCTTGGAACGCCGCCGGCCATCGGCCGACTGCTGGTAGAGCGGGTTGTTGCGCTGGCTGGCAAGTTCGCGCCGCGCATCGTCCAGATCGCGCTGCAGCAGCGCGAACTTGCTGATCAGCGGCTGCAGCGTGGTCTCCGGATGGTCGAAGAGGACGATGCCGATCGCGCCGATGACCTCGCCGGGGGCGTCGCCCTCGCGCTCCTCGCGCAGCGGAATGCGGCTGACCACGAAGGTGCCGGCCTTGTTGGTCAAGAGGTCGACCAGGATCGGCTCGCCGGTCTCGAGCACGCGGCGCATCTGGGTGTTCGGAATCACGTCCTCGACCGGATGGCCGAGGAACTGGTCGATCGACGAAAAGCCCAACGCCGGCAGGAAGCGCCGGTAGCCCTCGTTGACCCAGACGATGCGCCCGCTGCGGTCGACCAGGAACATGCCCTGGCTGATGCTGGAGAACAGATGGAACATCGAGCGCGCGGCCAGCGCGAGGATGCCGTCGGCATCGAGCGGCAACGCGGGCTGTGCGGCGGTGGCGAGTGGCATGGCGGGGATCGTAGCGTGGCCGCCGGATAGACTACGTGGCGTCACCCGACGAAAGCCGCCTCATGATCCGAATCCACATCCACGCCGCGGTCGGCGGCGTCCTGCTGGCCAGCGCGCTGGGCGCGTCCGCCCAGAGCCACACCGATCTCGCGCATGCGCACGAGCGCTTCGAGCGGCAGGTCGCGCATTGCAACAGCGGCAAGCTGCCGGCGCCGGAACGCGAGGCCTGCATCCGTCGGGCCGGCGCGGCGCTGGACAAGGCCCGCGGCGGCCCGCCCTCCACCGTCACCCGACGCACGGCCGATGGGCGCTCCACCGCCGTCGTGCCCGAGGGCGCGCCGGTGCCCTCCGGCGGCAGCGGCACCGCCCGCTCGGCGGACGGCCGTTCCACCATCGTGCTGCCGGCCAACCAATCGGCCCCGGCCCACCAGCCCTGAGCCCGCGGGCGTGCCTGCACTGCCGCTGTCCCACGTCCTTTCGCTGTCCAACGCCCAGATCGCGATCGAGGCCGCCGCCACCCTCGCCTTCGCGCTGTCCGGCCTGATCGAGGCGGCGCGCAAGCGGCTCGACGCCGTCGGCGTGGTGATGGTGTCCGGACTCGCGGCCTTCGGCGGCGGCACGCTGCGCGACGTGCTGCTCGATCGCCGGCCTTTCTTCTGGGTCGAGCAGACCGGCTGGTTGTGGTTCCTGCTCGCACTGTGCGTGGCGGCGATGGCGTTCCTGCGCGCGCGCCATTTCGAGCCCACGGAGCGCGCCATGCAGTGGCCGGACGCGATGGGCCTGGGCCTGTTCACGGCCACCGGCACCCAGATCGCGCTCG
>DASXKG010000040.1:0-5207 GCA_036496965.1 Variovorax sp. | reverse complement strand
TTCTAGGCGGGAACGGCGGTGCTGATGTATTTTTTCCACGATAGGAAAGAGGACAAGGACAGCGTCATCAACCACGCCTACGATGAGCTGCGAGCGTGTCAACTTACGCAGACACGCCGCCCGGCAAGGTCACAGAATTCTCGTCATGGTCACGCTCCGCCAGCCCCTCTGGGTCCGCCACGCATGGTGGTTGCCGGCCCTGTGCTCGCTGCTGGCCGGCGTGCTGGCCGTGGCCGCCTTCCGGCTGACCAGCGAAGAGAACATCCTGCTCACCGCGGCGATCCTCGGCGCGCTGCCGTGGTCGCTGCTGCTGCTGGCGCTGGACCTCGGCCCCGGTTTTGCGGGCCGTGCGGCGCTGGTGGTGAGCGCTGGGCTGTGCGTGAACGCCGGGCTGCTGTGGTGGGCCACCGCCCTGCTGCGCTCGCGCTTCAGCCGAAACGACGCTGCGCAGGAGTCCGAGTGGGCCGAGCGGTCCTGAGGTGACTCAGGCCGCCGCGTCTCGCGGCGACTCGTCCAGCGACCCGCACGCAGTGGCGGAGCGTGGGGGCCACATTCACGCCGCCGGGCCCTGCGCCGCGGCGACGCATTCGATCTCGATCAGCATGCGCGGGTCGGGCAGCGCCGCCACCACACAGGTGGTGCGCGCCGGATAGGGCGCAGGTCCGAAAGCCTCGGCATAGCGCCGGTTCATCTCCGCCACGTCTTCGCCGCGCGTGAGCAGCACGTTGACCTTGACCAGGGAACGCATGGAGGCGCCGCCGCGCGCCAGTATCTCGCGCAGGGTCGCGACCACCTGGTCGAACTGGGCACCGAAATCGCCTTCGTCGATGCCGCCGTCCGGATGGAAGCCGGGTGTTCCCGACACGAAGAGAAGCTCGCCAATGCGCGAGGCGACGGACAGGGGCGGCGTCCTGAAGCGACCGGTGGCGGCGAGGTAGTCGATGTGGGGCATGGGGTCCTTTCCGGAAAAAGCGACAAGTGCCGCACGATGCCTCAGATCGACGGCCTCGTCGAGAGCAAACCCCTGTCGCGCTGGACCTTGAACGCCGGCGTCTGCTGAATCGCTGCCATCCGCACGACGAGCGGCGCGAGGCACGGCAACTGGCCACGCCGAAGCGTCAGGAACGCAAGCCGAAGCGGGCGGCCAACGCCTCGAGCGCGGCCTGGGCCGAGGGGGCAAGGGGAGTCGAGCGCGTCAGCATCAGGTTCAAGCGCTGTCCGAGTTCCTCCACCTGCACGCCGCTCGAGGCTTCGCGCAGCGCGCCGTCGCCGTCTCGCTCGCAGGGCAGCGCGGCGGCGACGCGGCTGGCATAGCTGGCCTCGGGCACGCCGTAGGCCACCACCGGCTTGCCGGCCGCCACGGCATAGCCGATCTCGAACACCGTGCCCGAATCCGGCTCCAGGCCGCGAAAAGCCGTGAGGTTGGCGATCAGGCCATCGGCGCTGCGGATCAATGCAAGGTTGCCTTCGTAGATGCGCTCGGCGCGCTGCGTATCCGTGCCCTGGAAGCCCTCTGCCGTGCCGCCGTCGGTGGGCGGCAGGCCGACCATGCCGAGCCGCGCGCAGGCCTCGACCAGGCGCTCGAAACGCTGAGCCCGATCGGCAAAGAAGACGTCGGGGCCGGCCAGGTAGACGCGGGGGCGGTCGTTGGCAGGCTTCATCGCGTCGCCGGTTCCAGGGCCTGTGCAAGGTATTGCGAAGTCGTTGCGGCCGAGGCGTGGCCGAGGTTGTTCTGCACCACCTCGATCGGCAGCGCCGCGCGCCCTTGCCTGCCGCGCAGCGCATGCGTCCCGTGCGAATGGCGCAGCCAGTGGGTGCTGGCCTTGGCGAGCTGCTCGGCATCCGCCCCCGCGAGCCCCTGCGCAGCCTCGGCGACGAAGGCCTTGATCGCCTGGTAGAGCCCGGAGGCCGACCACGGCCGCGGCGGCCCAGGCTCCGTGCCGAAGCGCGCCAGCAACGGGATGTCCCGATGGGCGGCGGCGGTGGCGTCGCGCGCACAGCCATGGCGGGCCAGTTCCTCCTCGAACTCGGCGACCAGCTCGGCCGGCACCGGAATCCGGCGGCGGCGCCCGCCCTTGCCGTCCACCGACAGCAACCAGGCGTGCGGCGACCCTGCGCCGGCCCGTTCCAGGTCCTTGCACCGGGCCGCGGTGATCTCGGCCAGGCGCAGTCCTGTCGCGTAGAGCCAGCGCATGCCGCGCGCCAGCCTCCGGTCCACCTCGCTGGCGGTGCGCCCGGCGAGCAGGGCGTCCAGGTGATCCCACTGCGCAAAGCTCAGGGTGCGGCTGGCGCCGAGCGGCCGGCGCTCGCGCCCGGCCAGCGCGAGCGCGGGCGCAGTGAAAGCGTTCGCCGCCAGGTAGCCTCGGGCCATCAGAAAGGCGAACAGGCCGCGCAGGATGACCATCGCCTGGCGCAATGCGGAGGCCGCCAGCGGACCTTCCAGCGGCCGCCACAAGGGCGACCAGCGCTGGTGATGCCGCGGGCCGCACCAGGCGGGTGGCGGATCGCGCAGGAACTGCAGGTATTGCCCGGCGTCGTCGGCGTCGAGCGAGGACAGGCAGGTTCCGCGTTCCAGCACCGCCCACAGCAGCAGCCGCTCGGCCTCCTTGCGGTAGGAGCGCTGGGTGGAAGACAGGCTGCGCGCCGGGCCGTCCGCCGCGTGCGCCGCGAGCCAGGCGCCGATGGCCTCGTGGTCGTTGGCTGCCGCCAGCGTGCAGCCGTCGGGCGGCGCGCGAAAGCGACCGGCACGGCCATCGAGTTCGAGCGGCAGGATGAATTTCTCGTAAGGCACCAGGGATGTCGAGGCGGGCACCACCGCCGCCAGCACCGTCGCGCTGAGCTGCGAGCGCGCCTGTGCCACATGGCGCCCGACGCGCAGGCCGCCGAGCAGGTCCTCGTTGGCATGCAGCCATTCGAGGATGCGCGCTGCCTTCAGCTCGCCGACTCCCGGCACACGGACCCACCAGCGCGCGCCGACGCCATTGATGCGCTCGACCAGCGAAAAGAGCGTCGCGAGGCCGGAGGCTTCGAGCCGCGCCGCCACCGACGGGTTGAGCCAGGCACTCACGCTGTCGCCCGGCCGGGGGTCATTGGCGACCAGGCCCTCGAGCCAGCGCAGGGCCTCGAGCTGGCGCTCGACGACGCGCGCGCGCCGCGACGCCGGCCCGGCTGCCAAGGCGGATGGCTGGTTGCGCCCTCCTCCCGCGCCGGCACTTGGATAAGCCGCCTGGTAGGCCTCGATCTGCTCGGCCTCGGAGAATTCCTCCAGTCCCCGCGCGGCGGCGAAGTCGGCCAGGCTCGGCAGCGTGGGGGCGGCCCGCAGGCGGTCCGGGTCCAGCAAGATCAGCCGGGCCGTGCCGGGGCGCTGCTCGCGGCGCGCCGCGGCGGCGAAGGCATCACGGATCCAGGCGATGGTTCGGCGCACGGTGCGCAGGTCGGCGTGGTCGCCCTCCAATCGGAGGTAGCGATCCCAACTGGCGCGTTCGTCCAGTCCCTGGGTCAGGGCCCGCATGAAGGCGAAATGGCCGCGGTGCAGCTTGCGCGGTGCGCGCGGGTTCATGGGCCGGATTGCCAGAATTTCCACCAGGGACGCGGCGGCGGCACGGGCGGCAACTGCTGCAGCTGGCTGTCGCGCAGCCGGCGGCGGCGCTCCACCTCCAGGGCATGGGCCACGCCGAAGGCGCCCCGGTCCCCGCGCGCCGCCTGGGCCCGCCAGGTCACGGCCAGGGCTGCGAGCTCATCGTCATCGATGGAGGCCAGCTCCGCCGGCGTGGGAATGGTCGTCATTTCAGCTTAACGGCTGCGCGGGCAAAGCGTGGACGGATACGGAAATATGCAATGAAATCAACCACTTGAAAGGCAAATGTACCGAATCCATCAAAATAACTCTTGTTTTTTGATTGATGATTATCAGACAAAGCTCGGGTTCGGCAAATCCCAAAGGATCTCACAATGCGGCGCACCAGGGCACGACACGCCGGATCAACCGAGGTTGCGGATCTTCTGCAGGCTCTCTTGCACGGCCGATTCCAGCAGCTGCGGGGGCGTGCCGGTGACGGCTTCGGCGCTGATCGTGATGGTGATCTCGCCGCTCTTCGCGCGCACCAGGCTGCCGAGCTTGTGCCCTTCGGCCAGGATCTCCAGCCGCTCGGCCCGCTCGTAACCCGGCTTGGCGTCGAGCAGCCGCGCAACGACCAGGGCCGGCGACAGGCTGTGACCTTTGTGCTTCTCGACGCGCTTCAGGAAGCTGCGCCGATCCTTTTCCATGGCGGCATTGATCTGCTCCGCGTGGCGAAAGCTGATCTCGAGCGGGCTGCGGAAACATTCGATCACGGTGGGCGGGAGCTGCGCCACCATCAGGGCCTTGCGCACCCAGGTGTGGCTCACGCCCAGGCCTTCGGCCAATTGGCGCTGGGTCGGAAACAGCTGCTCCTCCAGCGCGCGCTGGTACATCATGCCCTGCTCGTAGGGCGAAAGGTCTGCGCGCTCGCGGTTCTCGCGATCCATCGCGGCGAAGAGCGCCGCATCGCCGAGTTCGTCCACCCAGATCGAAGCCAGCACGGGAATCCCGAGTTCGAGCGCTGCCCGGTGCCGGCGATGGCCGAAGACAAGTTCGAACTGCCCCTGCTCGGCCTGCAGCGGCCGGACCAGGATCGGCTGGACATTGCCGCCCGCGTGCTCGATGTCGGCCTTCAGGCCCGCGAAGGCACTGGTGGCAAACGAGGCTTCATGGCGATTCGCCCATCGGCTGGGCCGGATCGACTTCGGGTCCAATTTTCGCGTGGGGAGCGCGCCTTCGTACTGTCGAAGCTTGTCGCGCAGCGCCGCCATCTCGCCTTCGACCTGCTGGATCTGGCCGCGAAACGCCAACATCTGCCCCGGCCCGGTTCGGGGCGGCAACGCGCCGCCGACGGCCGGTGGAAACCTGGTTTCCACGGCCGCGGCGGCCGAGGGGGGCGCCTCCGGGTTCGGTGCGGCAGGCCGCGACGGGACGGCACCACGGGCGGCGTCCGCGGGCAATGAAAGCCCGGCCGTCAGTGCCTCAAGCCGCTGGCGAGTACTGGCCATGATCTGGTCTCCTTGTTTGAATTGTTCGCCGGCCGGCGGGCGCTGGGGCGATGGTGGCGATCGTGATGACAGCAGGCGTGGAAACCGGGTTTCCACCGCGCCGGACCGCTGCGGCTACATCAGCGGCGTTCATTTTTGCG
>DASXKG010000039.1:0-5953 GCA_036496965.1 Variovorax sp. | reverse complement strand
CGACCTGCGCGGTGGTCAGGGCGCGCTGCACGTCGCTGCACAGGATGCTTCGGATCGGCACCTTGGCCAGCAGTTCGGCGGCGCGTGCCGCCTGCTGCAGGCCGAGCGCGCTCAACGGCTCGTCCGCTGCCTGGAAGATCTGGCGTGCATTGCATTCGGTCTGGCCATGGCGCAGGAAGTAGAACTCGCCGCAGGCTGGATCCAGCGGCCGGGCAGCCGCCAGGGCGATGAGTTGTTCCAATCCGTCAGGCATCGAATGCGCTCGGCGAGGGGTGGGCGGGGAGGTGGTCATGAGTCTCTCGGGTGGTGGCGCTCGCCGGGTGGCGAGACCCTACAGCAAGCCTTCGATCGGAAGGATTTCCAGGAAGTCGATGTAGAGGCGCCGCAGAGGCGAGGCGCCCGGCTCGCTGGTGTAGCGTGTCTCGCCTTGCGGACCGGTCTCGATCCATTCCATGCCGCCCTGGGGCGTGAGCTGGACGCGATACGAGGCCTGCGGAATCCGCGTTTCGAAATGGCGCGCGAGCTCGCCGGCGAGCGCGGGGCTGTCGATGATCACGCCCATTTCCGTGTTGAGGTGTGCCGAGCGCGGATCGAGGTTGAACGACCCCACGAAGATGCGCTCGCGGTCGACCTCGAAGGTCTTCGCATGCAGGCTGGCGGCCGAACTCCCCTGGCTGCCGCCGCTGCCGGGGATGCGGCTGCGCGGTGCCTCGGTCCCGCCGTCCCCGGCGTTGTCTGCCTGGACCGGGGGCGCAACCGCCATGCCCGGTCTCAGTTCGTACAGGGTGACCCCGGCTTCGAGCAGTTCCTGCCTGTAGCGGGAGTAGCCGGCGTGGACCGGCGCGACGTCGGTGGCGGCGAGCGAGTTGGTCAGCACGCGCACCTGGACGCCGCTGCGCGCCAAGTCGGACAGCGCCCGGGCGCCCTCCTTGCCCGGTACGAAGTAGGGTGAGACAAGGTCGACCTCGCGCCGGGGCTTGCCGAGCGCCGCCCCCAGCAGGGGCATCATCTGCAGGTCCCTGCGGTCGGTCGGTTCGGTCACCTTGGCCGGGTCGTCGTGGAGCACGCGCGCTGTCGTCCATTCGAAGTCGACCGAGCCCCGGCCGATCCCTTCCACCAAGGGGGTCTGGCGCACCGCCTCGAGATAGCGCTGCGCGTGGCTGTCGCCGTGCACGCGTTCCCAGCGCTGCTGCAGCGTGGCGGCGGCGCCCGCCGGTGCGGGCGGCAGCAGGCTCGCGGCCGGATAGGCCGAAGCGCTGTTCCAGAAAAGATCGAATTGGTCCGACACCTCATGCACCACCGGGCCGATGGCGAGCACGTCCAGGTCCTGGAAACCGACCTCCATGTTGGCGCCGAAGTATTCGTCGCCGATGTTGCGCCCACCCACGATCGTCACCTGGTTGTCGGCCGTGAAGGACTTGTTGTGCATGCGCCGATTCACGCGCGAGAAATCCAGCACGAAGTCGGCCGCCCTGAAGTTCCGGTTGGCAAAGGGGTTGAAGAGGCGGACCTCGATGTTCGGATGGGCATTCAGCGCGGCCAGGGTGGCATCGAGCCCCTGGGTGTTGACGTCGTCGAGCAGCAGGCGCACGCGCACGCCGCGTTCCGCGGCCTGCCAGACCGCCTCCCACATCAGCTGGCCCGTGGTGTCGGCGTGCCAGATGTAGTACTGCAGGTCCAGGCTGCGTTGCGCATGGCGGGCCAGCAGGATGCGGGCGGCGAAGGCGTCTTCGGCGTTGCTCAGCGCGTGGATGCCGGACTGGCCGGGATGGGCCGATGTCTCGGCGCGAACCTCCTGGCCGAGGCGCGTGTCGTCGGTTGCGGTCAGTGCGTGAGATTCGGCGCGCGTCACCGGGCCGGGCAAGCTGGCGCAGCCGGCCAGCGCAAGGCCCAGAAGCGCAGCGAGCATCCATCCGAGGAAGGCGGCGGTTCCGACGCGATGTCTTTGCATTGGCATGTCTCAGAGCTTGGGAATGCGCAGGGTCTTGCTGATCATCAGCGTGCCCGACAAGCCGAACAGCAGGCTGAGCGGATGCAGCACCCAGGGACCGATCACCCAGGCGCCGCCCCATGGCGTATCGCCGATGCGGCCCTGCCATGCGGCGATCGCCAGCACGCCCACCAGCGCCACGCTGGTCGGGATCGGCGTGCCTTCGAAGTACTTGACCTTGTCCGCGCCTTCGGAGAGCGCCTCCGCCGTGACGTTGTAGCGGGCCAGCCGGCTCACGCCGCAGCACACGAAGTAGATCAGCAGCACGCAGTCCCAGCCGCCGGCCAGGCCTGCGGCGAAGGCCAGGGCGGCCGGTGCGACGCCGAAGGAGATCACGTCGGCCAGCGAATCGAGCTCGCGCCCGAGCGCCGAATGGGTCTGGCGCCAGCGTGCGATGCGCCCGTCGAAGACATCGAACACGAAGGCGGCCGGCGCCAGCGCCGCTGCCCAGTAGAACTGCGAGAGCGATCGGCTGCCGACGAAAGACATGGCCAGGAAGACGGCGCCGACGCCGCAGGCCGCATTGCCGAGGGTGAAGAAATCGGCCAGGTGAAAGCCGCGGATCATGGAGAAATGCTTGCGCACGCGCGTGGGGGGCGGGGTGATGGGTGACATGGCTGGCTCTCAGGTCGCCGCCGTCGGCCCAGCCGCATCGTGCGCTTCGGCAATGCGCGCGAAGCGTTCCAGCAGCCGGGCCGCGTCGTCCGTGGCCAGGACGGCCTGGCGTACCGCGTCCGGGTCGGTGCCCATTTTGCGCAGCGGCCCGGCCAGATGATCGACATAGCCGCGCATGATCCCCGCGTCGAATTCGGGATGAAACTGCACGCCCCAGGCGTTCTTGCCGACGCGGAAGGCCTGGTTCGGCTCGAAGGCGTTGCCGGCCAGCCGCACGGCGCCTTCGGGCAGGCGCAGGGCGCTCTGGCTGTGCGCGACGTGGGCGTCGAAGCGCGGCGGCAGGCCTTGCATGAGCGCATCCGCCGCGGCCTGCGGCGTCAACGCCACCTCGACGGTGCCGATCTCCATGCCGCCCGGATGATCGCCGGCCTCGCCCCCCAGGGCGTGCGCCAGCAGCTGATGGCCGAAGCAGATGCCGAGCACCGGCGTGCCGTGCGCCACCACTTGCGCCAGCCACGCGCCCGTGGCCTCGCTCCAATCCGCGCGGTCCGAGACCATGGCGTGCGAGCCGCTCACGATGGCGCCGGAAATCAGTGCCGGTTCGGGCAGCGCGTCACCGCGGCGCGGATCGACCACCATGACAGGCAGCCGCGTGGCGCCGAGGCCGGCTGCCATCCAGTGCTCGAAGTCGCCGCGTTCCGCGCGCAGGTCGTCGAAGGTCTCGCCCAGCTTGACGAGCGCGAGGGGGCGTGGTTGGGTCTTGTCCATCACGCGATGATGCCATTCATCCTCCAGGCCCTCGGCTAGGCCTTTGGCCCGGTCGCGTCGAGCGCCGCCGGGACTTGGCGGGCCACCTCGGCCACCAGTTCCTGGCGCAGGCCGGGCTCGCGCCAGCGCAGCCGGCGGCCGGTCTCCCAATCCGGATGGCTGCGCGCCGGCTGCGCGGCACGCACGATGGCCGCGATGGCGCGCCGGGTCGGGTCCGTCGCCGGCGCGTGAGGCGCAGGGGTGGCGATGCGGTCGACCGCCGCATGGCCGCGATGCGCCAGCGCCGAGAGCAGTTGCAACTGCCAGTCCGCGAGCACGAACAGCACGCCGTCCTCGACGCTCAGTTCATGCACATCACGCAGCTTGTTGGCGATCTTGCGGCCGAGCGGCCCCCAGCCTTGCGACACCGCGCCGCCGATGGCGCCGCCCAGCGCCGCACCCGCACCCAGCGACAGGCCGGCCAGCGCGAGATCGGCCACCACGCCCATGGCGGCGCCCACGGCGACCCCCTTGCCGAGCAGCACGCCGGCGTCCTTCAATGCCTCGGGACGGAAGAAGTCCATGGTCCAGCGGCCTTGCAGCACCGGCAGCGGCGCCTCGTCGGCATCGCCCTCGCGAAAACCGTGGAGTGCGAGCAGATCGTCGGCCGCGCCCTGGGCCTTGTCGAACACGCTGCGCTGCAGCGCGCCGATCAGCCGCTCGCGGCTGCGCGGGTCGGCGAACTCGGCGGCCGGCACGCTGCGCCGCATCGACGCCACGTCGACCAGCAGTTCCGCGATGCGCAGGCTCGCGGCAAGGTGGCGCTGGTGGAACTCCGCCTCGAGAAAAGCGGCCACGCCATCGAGCTGCGCGCGCCGGTCGCGCAGCAGGGTGCCGAGATCGCGGTACAACTCGCGCTCGGCGCCGACGAAGGGCGCCGCGGCATCGAAGCGCACCACGACATGCAGGCCGTAGGCCGACAGCAGTTCCTTCCAGTCCGCCGCGCGGCCGGCGCCGTCGCGCACGAAGTTCAGCACCGGCAGCACCGGCCGCGCGCAGGCATTCAGCAGCTCGATCTCGGCACGGAACTTGGGCAGCACCGGTTCGCGCGCATCGATGACCAGGAAGGCGGCATCGACGTCCAGCAATGCGCGCAGCACCTTCGCCTCCTGCTCGAAAACGCCACGCGCCTCGGGCCCCTGCAGGAAGAGCCGGATGCGCTCGGGCGGCGTGAGCGTCTTGTCGAAGGCATCGATCTGCTCGCGCAGCGCGACCGCGTCCTCGAGTCCCGGGGTGTCGAAGAAACGCACGGCCGCGGCGCCGTTCAACCTCAGATCGACGGCCTCGACATGGCGCGTGGTGCCGGGCCGCTCCGATACCTCGCCGAAGTTCACTCGCCGCGTCAGCGTGCGCAGCAGCGAGGTCTTGCCGGCGTTGGCATGGCCGACCACGGCGATGCGAATGGCGGCGGCGCCCGTCATCCGGCGCCGCTTTGCAGGGCTTCTGTCGGCTCGTCCGCCAGCAGCCCGTCGAGGCTGGCCTCCGACAGCCAGGCCCGCCAGCGCCGGCGCCCGGCATCGTCGGCCGCGGTGCCGACCAGCTGGAGCCGGCAGTCGCTGCACAAGGACATGAGCTCGCGCAGGAAGCGCTCGGTGCCGCGGTCCGGGCTCGCCGCCGCGCGGCAGCCGATCACGACCCGCTGCACAGGGGCGCGGGCGAGCAGGTCGAGCAGACGCCGGCGCGAGGCCGCGCTGCCATCGACCCGCAGGGCCTGGGCGGGCGCGATGCCGAGCTCGGGCGGCGGCCAGGGCAGCTCGTCGGGCAGCTCGAAGCCGATCGCCCATGCGCTGGCCGCGGCGCCGGCGCCGTCGCGGTGGGGACGTGGCCCGGCGGGGGCGGGGCTGCCGGGGTCGGCATCGACGATCTGGCGCGGCTCCAGCGCATCGAAGCGCGCCATCAGCTTGCGAAAATAAGCCTGTGCCAGATCAGGCTGCAAGGCAGGGCGGCGCAGGCGGCACACCGCGGCGCAGAGCAGGGCCAACAGCAGCCGCGGCAGCAGGCCATAGACCAGGATGCAGCCGGTGAGCCAGAGGGCCCAGGCGCGCTGGCTGGAGGCGGCGGACAGGGGCGCACGCACCGCCTGCGCGTCCGGCACCGCAAAGCCCAGCCAGCCGGGCGCGCGACCCAGCAGTTGCACGCTGCGAACAAAGAAATCCGGCTCGAGGATGGTGGTTTCCCAGTTCAGCGTGTAGCTGCGAAACGAGAGGGCGAAGAGCATCGCCGCCAGCACCACCGCGAACGACAGCGTCCAGATCAGGTGGCTGGCCAGGCCCAGCGCCCAGGGCAGCAGGCGGGCGCGCACCAGCAGCCGCGTTTTCGCGCGCAGCAGCACCGGCGTCTGGCCGTTGCGGCCACCGGCCACGCGCGCCGTCAGTGCTGCCCAGAGCCAGCCGAAGGAGAGTTGAAAGGAACCGATCGGCGCCACCAGACCGAGCAGCCACAGCAGCAGCGTGAACAGATGCAATCCGAGCAGGCTGGCCAGCGCCACCACGACGTTGATCTGCCGTTCGCTGCCGCTGAGCACCTGGCCGGCCAGCGCCA
>DASXKG010000038.1:0-2363 GCA_036496965.1 Variovorax sp. | reverse complement strand
CGGCAACTACAGCTATCGGATCGCCGACGCCAAGTTGTTCCACACCGAGATCTCAGGCACGCGCGAGATCTACGGGGCGTCCGATCTGGACGGCCAGCTGCGCGGGCTGGTGCTGCAGAACATCAGCAACTCGATCGCCGGCAGCGGCGTGCCTTTTCTCGACCTGGCGGCCAACCAGGTCCAATTCGCCGAAGCGCTGGCCAAGCAGCTGGTGCCGGAGTTCGCCAAGATCGGCCTCAAGCTCGAGACCATCACGCTGCAGAACCTTTCGCTGCCCGAGGAGCTGCAGAAGGTGCTCGACCAGAAGATCGGCATGGGCATGGTCGGCAACGACATGGGCAAGTTCATGCAATACCAGACGGCGCAGGCGATTCCGAAGTTCGCCGAAGGCGCGGCCGCCGGCGGCAGCGGCATCGCGGGCGACGCGATGGGCCTGGGCGCCGGCGTGGCGCTCGGCCAGGTGCTGGCGCAGAACCTGTCGCAGGGTCTGCAGTCCGCCGGCGCGGCACCGGCCCAGCAGCAGCCCACGGTGGCGGTGGTCAATCCGAACGACGTGATGACCACCCTCGAGAAGCTCGGCGAGCTCAAGGCCAAGGGCATCCTGACGCAGGAAGAATTCGACGCCAAGAAGGCGGAACTGCTGAAAAAGCTCGTGTGAGCGCGCCAGGCTGCGCGCCCGCCGCGCGGGACAGCACTCCAGGTCGGCATGGCTGAAGACAGCGCCAGCCAGCGGCACTACCGCGCGCCCTGTCCGGGCTGCGGCGCGCCGGTCGAATTCCGCTCGGCGCAATCCGCCTTCGCAATTTGCCCCTATTGCCGCAGCACGGTCGTGCGCCAGGGCGAGACGCTCACGCGCATCGGCAAGATGGCGGAGCTGTTCGACGACTTCAGCCCGCTGCAGCTGCTGGCCTCCGGCCGGATCCAGGACCAGTCCTTCACGCTGGTCGGCCGCCTGCAATACGGCTACGACGGCGGGCGCTGGACCGAGTGGATCGCCGCGCTCGGCGCCGATCGCACGGGCATCCTGAGCGAAGACAACGGCGCCTTCGTCTTCTCGCTGCCGCTGCAACTGCAGCGTGCCGCGCCACCCGCGGCGGACCTGCGCGTCGGCGCCACCACCGCGGTCAACGGCGTCAGCTACACGGTGGCTTCCAACGAGGCGGTGGCGCTGGTGTCGGCGCAGGGCGAGCTGCCGCGGCTGCCCGAGCTCGGGCGGCAGTTTGCGGTGGTGGAGCTGCGCAGCGACCAGGGCCAGGTGCTCAGCCTCAGCTACGACACCGACCCGCCCGGTGCCTACCTCGGGCGCGCCGTGCGCCTCGAGGACCTGCAACTCACCGGCCTGCGCGACGAGTCGGCCAAGGACGAAAAGGGCCGCGGCTTCAACTGCCCGAACTGCGGCGCGCCGGTCACGGTCAACCTGGCGGACAGCAAGAGCGTCACCTGCCCGTCCTGTCACAGCATCATCGACCTGTCGCAGGGCATCGGCGGCGAGCTTCGCCATGCCACCCAGGACGAGCCGGTCCGGCCGCTGATACCGATCGGTTCGGTGGGGCGGATGCAGGGCGTGGACTGGCAGGTGGTCGGCTTCCAGCATCGCATGGGTGCGGCACCGGGGGATGACGAGCAATTCGGCTGGAGCGAATACCTGCTCTACAACCAGAAGCGCGGCTTCAGCTTCCTGGTCGACGCCGAGGACGGCTGGAGCATGGTCAAGCCCACCACCGGCGCGCCCGTGATGGCCGAGGACGGCAGCCGGGCCAGCTACCTCGGCGCCCGCTTTGCGCTGCGCTACGCCTACAACGCCGAGACCAGCTATGTGCTGGGCGAGTTCTACTGGCAGGTCGAGCGCGGCCAGAAGACCTTCAACCGGGACTTCGCCAACGGCGCGGCACTGCTGTCGATGGAACGCTCGCCGCGGGAGCTGACCTGGTCGAGCGGCAACACGATCGACAGCGCCGCGGTGGCGGCGGCATTCAAGCTGGATGCCCGCAAGGAGATGTTCAAGCGCAGCGACGTGCTGCCGCTCAGCGGGTCGCCGCGCCTGGGCTGCGCTTCGGTGATTCTCATCGTGGTGGTGATCGTCATCCTGCTCATCATCCTGAGCACCTGCAGCAGTTCAGGTGGCTACGGCGGCGGCTATGGCGGATCGCGCAGCGCCGGCGGCTCCTACGGCGGCTATTCGAGTGGCGGCGGCCACAAGTGAGAACGGCTTTGAGACTTGTTTTTTTCCGGAGGTCCTCATCATGGGATTTGAAGCGCTGAAACCAGGACTGATCCTGGCCTCGCTGGTCTACGCCTTCCTCGGCGTGGCGGTGTTCTGGTTGTGTTTCCTGATCATCGACAAGCTCACCCCCTACCACCTC
>DASXKG010000037.1:0-9451 GCA_036496965.1 Variovorax sp. | reverse complement strand
CCGGTGGCGCCGCCCAGGTTGTTGTCGGCCGACACCTGCACTGTGCCGGCGTTGAGCTGCGTACCGCCGGTATAGGTGTTGGCGCCGGTCAGTGTCAGCACCCCGGTGCCTTGCTGAATCAGCGCTCCGCTGCCGGCGATGATGCCGCCGAAGCTCGGCGCACCGGAACTGTCGAACACCAGGCGACCGTTGTTGGTCACGTTGCCGAGGTTAACGGAAAGCGATCCCGTCGCACCACCGTTGCCGACCTGCAGCGTGCCGGTGCTGTTGATGGTGAGGGTGCCGGCGCCCGCCGCGCCACCGGCGCCACTGGCGCCGACCGTTCCGCCGCCGCCCACCGAGCCGCCGACGATGACCGCACCGGCGGCGTTGACGGTGCCATCGATCGACATCGTGCCGCTGCCGCCGGCACCGCCGACACCGCCGTTGCCGCCATTCGCCGTGCTGCCGGCGCCGCCGCCGCCCGAACCGCCGACCTGCAGGGTGCCGCCCACGTTCAGCACCGCGCCGGTACCGACATTCAGGACGCCCGCGGTGCCGTTGCCGCCCGGGTCGCCCGGCGTCGTGCCGCCGCCGCCACCTCCGCCGCCGCCACTACCACCGACGCCCACATCGCCCGTCACGGCCGTGGTGCCGCTCAGGGTGAGGGGGCCCGCCTGCACCGTGTCGCCCGTCAGCGCCGCGCCGCCGGTCACGCCGGTGGCGTTGGTGCCGCCATTGCCTGGGGTCCCGATGTCTCCACCATAGGTGAAGCCGTCGCCCCCGCCCCCGGAGCCGGCGCCGCCGCCGGCGCCGCCGGCAGAGCTGCCACCCGAACCACCACCGCCGCCGCCGCCGATCCCGCCGGCGCCGCCATTGCCGCCGTTGGTGTGCGTCAAGCCGCCCGCGCCGCCCGTGCCGACCAGCAGGTTGGTGTCCGCGTAGGCGCCCGACGCCAGGGCGGCCGCGGCAAGCAGTGCGCCGACGCGCGTGGCGCGCAGACTTGATCGCACGAGCGCCGGCGTGGCCACGGATGCGCCGGGTGCCGAGTGCCGGGCCAGTTCGGAGACGACCTGGCGGATGCCGGTCGATCGGTTGAAGACAAGACGGTAGATACGGTTCACGAGCGGGTACCTCTTCTTGGAATCTCGGATGGGTTTGCCCGCCTGCCGGCGGCGATACAAAGTGTATCGATATTAACAATTTAGTTGTAATTTTTTGCTTGGAAATTGGCCAGAACGGGTCTCTCTGCGCGGCCAAAAGGTGGAATACTGTGATTCCATCCAGTATCGAAAGCGCGCCATGGCCGATTCCTTCATCCCCGTGCAGGCCCTCAAGGGGCGCGGTGCCGCCACGCGGATCGCGCATCGCTTCGAGCGCGACCTGCGCAACGATTTCGACGACGGCTGGGGAACGCTGGACGAAGATGCGGCCCAGGCCTTGCCGCAGCTGCCGACCGAGGTGCGGTTCGAGGACGTGAAATCGGTCCTGGGCGGCAACGAGTCGCCCGACGTTCCCTTCGACCGCTCGCTCAACCCTTACCGTGGCTGCGAGCACGGCTGCATCTATTGCTTTGCGCGGCCCACGCACAGCTACCTGAACCTGTCGCCGGGACTGGATTTCGAGACCAAGCTGATCGCCAAGCGCAACATCGCCGAGGTGCTGCGCAGCGAACTGGGAAAGAAGGGCTATCGCCCGAGCCAGATCGCGATCGGCACGGCCACCGATTGCTACCAGCCGATCGAGCGCGAGCTGCGCCTGACCCGCTCGGTCATCGCGCTGCTGCAGGAGACGCGCCATCCCTTCGGCCTGGTCACCAAGTCCAGCGCGGTCGAACGCGACCTCGACCTGATCGCGCCGATGGCGGCGGCGCGGCTGGCCGCGGTGTACCTCACCATCACCACGCTGGACGGCGAAGTCGCGCGCAAGCTCGAGCCGCGCGCGGCGTCGCCTCAGCGCCGGCTGCGCACCGTGCGCACGCTCGCGGCAGCCGGGGTGCCGGTCGGGGTCAGCGTGGCGCCGCACATTCCCTTTGTCACCGAAGACATGGAACAGGTGCTCGAAGCCGCCTGGGAAGCCGGCGCGCGCTGCGCCTTCTACACGGTGCTGCGCCTGCCGTGGGAGGTGGCGCCGCTGTTTCGCCAGTGGCTGGAACTGCACTATCCGCAGCGCGCCGGCCGCATCATGGCGCGCATCCGCGAGATGCGCGGCGGCAAGGACTACGATGCCGACTTCGCCACCCGCATGAAAGGCAGCGGCATCTGGGCCGACCTGGTGCGCCAGCGCTTCGAGAAGGCGACGCGGCGCATCGGCTTCAACCGCGAGCGCATCGCGCTCGACCTCAGCGCGTTCCGACCACCTGGCGCAGCGGGGCAGGGCAGCTTGTTCTAGGGTCGGTGCCTTGCGGCTCGACCCCGCACCAGTCGCCGCCCAGCGCCTTCACGAGAAACACCGAGCCGAGCAGCAACTGGCCTTGCAACTGTGCCGTCTGGCGCTCGACGTTCAGCAGCGACTGCTGGGCGGTGATGACGTCCAGGTAGATCGACGCGCCGCCCTGGTAGCGGCTGACCGACATGTCCAGCACCCGCTGCGCGCTCGCGACCGCGGTCACCGATTGCGCGGTCGCGTGGTCGAGTGCCGCCAGGCCGGTGATGCCGTCCTCGGCCTCCTGCATGGCATTCAGCACTGTGCGGCGGTAGCTGGCGACAGAGGCGTCGTAGCCGGCTTTCGCGAAATTGACGTTCGAGCGGATGCGCCCGCCGTCGAAGATGGTCTGCGTGGCTGCGACGCCGAGCGACCAGAACACGCTCTGGGCATTGAAGAGCTGCGACAGGGTGGCGCTGTCCAGGCCGCCGGCCGGCAGCAGCATCACGCTCGGATAGAAGGCCGCCGTGGCCACGCCGATCTGCGCATTGGCCGCCGCCATGGCCCGTTCGGCGGAAGCGACATCGGGCCGGCGCTCCAGCGCCTCGGAAGGAACGCCCAGCGGAATGGCCGGCGGGTTCAGCGGCTTCAGGTCGACCGCGATCGAGAACTGCGGCGCCGGTGTGCCGACCAGCGTGGCGATGGCGTGTTCGTACTGCGCGCGCTGCTTGTTCAGCAGGTCGATCTGCGTCAACGTGTTGTCGAGCAGCGCCTGCTGCTGCGCCACGTCGAGGCCCGACACCGCGCCCAGGTCGTGGCGGTCGGTCACGAACTGCAGCGCGCGCCGCTGCAGCTCGATCGAGCGCGCCACGACGTCGAGTTCGATGTCGGTGGAGCGCAGGTTGAAATAGGCCGACGCCAGGTCGGTCGTGAGCAGCAGCCGGGTGTTCTCGAGGTCGGCGGCCGACTGGGCGGCCGATGCCGCGGCGCCTTCGACGGTGCGCCGCACCCGTCCCGCCAGGTCGACTTCGTAGCTGGCCGCGAGCGACAACCCGAAGTCGTTCTGCACCGTCTCGGCGTTGGGCACCGCGTAGTTCGTCAGCGGCCGGTTGGCCGAGATCTTCAGCCGCGCGGCGTGCGTGCCCGCACCGACCTGCGGATAGAGGCTGGCCTCGGCGCCCGAAAGCGAGGCGCGGGCCTGTGTCAGGCGGGCCAGTGCAAGGTCGAGCGTCGGGCTGCCCGCCAGGGCCTTCAGCTCGAGGGCATCGAGCTCGGGGTCGGCGAAGCGTTGCCACCAGGGGCCCTTGTCGTCGGCATCGTTGGGCGTGCCCTCGCGCCACGGCGCCTCGAGCTTCCAGGTCACGGGCACATCGACGGCCGGCTTGCGGTAGTCGGGTCCGACGGCGCAACCGGCCAGCAGCGCGGCCGCGGCGCAGGGAGCCAGCGTCCATCTCGAAACGCTCACGCCGGTTCCTTGGCCACCGACACCGTGTCGCCGTCGTTCAGCGAATCGGAGGGATTCAGGATCAGCCGGTCGGCCGCGGCCAAGCCGTCGAGCACCTCGACCGTCTCGCCGTAGTTGCGCCCGACGGTGACCGGGCGCAGGTGCACGTGCCCGTCGCCGTCGACCAGCGCGACGCGGGTGCCTTCGGCGCGGAACAGCAGCGCATTGGCCGGGATGGTGAGCGACTGGCTGGCCGCCAGCGGCAGCGCGACCTGCACGTAGGCGCCGGGCAGCAGGGTGCCGTCGCGGTTGGGCAGCGAGACCTCGACCTGCATCATCCGCGTCGTGGTGTCGATTGCGCCCGAGGTGCGCGCGACCTGGCCGTGGAAGCTCTGGCCGCGCAGCTCGGACTGGGTCACGACCACCGGCTGTCCGGCCTTGATCAGCTGCGCATAGGCTTGCGGCACGTTGATGTAGACGCGCAGCGGATCGGTCTGCGCCAGCTGGAACAGGGCCCGGCCGCCGTTGCCGCCGCCGGCATCGATCAGATCGCCGACATCCACGTTGCGCCGCGTGATCACCCCCGCGAACGGCGCCAGCACGCGCTTGAAGCCCTCGGTCTGCTGCAGTCGCTGCACGTTGGCATCGGCGGCCGCGAGGTTGGCGGTGGCCGACGCCACGGCGCTGCGCCGCTCGTCCAGGTCCTGCTGCGAGACCACATCCTTCTTGCGCAGGTTTTCCCAACGCGCGACCGTGCTCTTGGCGAGATCGAGGGCCGCCGCCGCCTGCTGGCGCGCCGCGACAGCCTGGGAAAGCTGCTGGTCGATCTCGGGGGTTTCGATCTCCGCCAGCAGTTCGCCCTTCTCGACATGGGCGCCGATGTCCCTGGTCCAGCGCTTCAGGTAGCCGCTGGCCCGGGCCGAGATCGGCGATTGCACATAGCCCTGCAGAGTGCCGGGCAGCGACAGGGTCTGGCCCGCGCCCGCCGCCTGCGGTTGCGCGACCTTGACATACTGCGTGGCGCGCGCGGCCGTGCCTTCTTCCAGCGTGCGCGCGTTGCTGGTGCGTACGAACACCGTGCGCGCCGCACCGACAGCCAGCAGCACGCCGACGACCAGCACCGCGATGCGCATGCGGCGCATGGTCTGGCGCCGCGACAGGGCGTGGTGTTCGCCGTGCTCGTCGTCGGCGTTCGGGTGCAGGGCCAGTCCCCCGTGGCGTTGCTGCGACATGATTTCAGGTCTCCTGGGGCGCAGCCCCGAGCGATGGTGGTGCGGAATGGGCGCCCTCGCGCGCCGCCCGGCGATGCGCGCGCCTGCTGTGCACCTCCGCGAAGACGACCGGTACGAAGAACAGCGTGGACACCGTCGCAAAAAGCAGGCCGCCGATGACGGCGCGGCCCAGCGGCGCATTCTGTTCGGCGCCTTCGCCGAGGCCGAGCGCCATCGGAATCATGCCGATGATCATCGCCAACGCCGTCATCAGCACCGGCCGGATGCGCGTGGCCCCGGCTTCGAGTGCCGCCGAGAGGGGCGGCACGCCAGCCTGCAGCCGGTCGAGCGCGAAGGACACCAGCAGGATGCTGTTGGCGGTGGCCACGCCCATGGTCATGATCGCGCCTGTCAGGGCCGGTACGCTGAGCGTGGTGCCGGTGAGGAACAGCATCCAGGCGATGCCCGCCAGCGCCGCCGGCAGCGCGGTGATGATGATCGCGGCATCGGTCCACGACTGGAAGGTGACGACGATCAGCAGGTAGACCAGCACGATCGCCATCGCCAGGCCGACGCCCAGGCCGATGAAGGACGACTGCATCGTCTGCACCTGCCCGCGGATCGTCACCTGGCTGCCGCGCGAGAGCTTCGGTCGCATCTCGTCGACCAGCTTCTGCACCTTGCCGGCCACGCTGGCGAGGTCGGTGCCCTGCACGCTGACGAAGACGTCCACCACCGGCGCGATGTTGTAGTGCGAGACCACCGCCGGCGTGCGGCCCGACCTGGCTTCGACCACGTTGCCGAGCAGCTGCTGGGCGCCGTTGCCTGCGTCGGCGGCGCCGCCGGCACCGCCAACCGGGATGTTGAGCAGCGAGTCGAGCGAATCGACCGCGTACTGCGGCGTCTGGATCGCGATGTTGTAGACCACGCCGTTCTGCGGATTGAGCCAGAAGGCGGGGGAGGTCTGCGAGCTGCCGGACAGCGCCACCAGCACGTTCTGCCCCACGTTCTGCGCGGTCAGTCCGTATTGCTGCAGCCGAGTGCGGTCCATCTGCAGGTTCAGCCCGGGTCCGTCCAGCCGCTGGTGCACATGGGCGTCGACGGCGCCGGGAATCTCCCGGATCGCCTTGACCAGATCGGCAGCATGCACCGAATTGCCGGCCAGGTCGGCGCCGCTGAATTGCACGTCGATCGCGGCCGGCAGGCCGAAGTTCAGGATCTGCGTGACGATGTCGGCCGGCTGGAAGAAGAACTCCGTGCCCGGGAAGCGCTTGGGCAGTTCGGCGCGCAGCAGCGAGACGAACTGCTCGGTCGGCTTGTGGCCTTCGCGCAGCGACAGCAGCAGCTCGCCGTCGAGCGTGCCGATGGTGCCGGCATTGCTGTAGGAGAGGTTGATGCCGCTGTAGGGGACGCCCAGGTTGTCGAGGATGGTCTCGAGCTGGTCCTTGGGCACCAGCTCGCGGATCGCCGCCTCGACCTGGTCGGCCAGCCGCGCGGTTTCCTCGATCCGGGTGCCGGTCGGCGCGCGCATGTGCAGCCGGATCTGGCCGGCGTCCACGCTCGGGAAGAAGTCGCGGCCCAGCACCGGGTAGAGCAGGCAGGACAGGAGGCAGAAGCCGAGGAAGACCACGATGAAGCGGCCGCGGCGGGCCAGCACGGTCGACAGCACCAGCGCGTAGGAACGGCGCACCCGTTCGAACTGCCGGTCGAAGCTGCGGTAGACACGCTGCAGCAGGCTGCGCCGGGCATGGACCGCGGCTTCGGCATGGACACCGCCCATCAGCATCATCACCAGCGTGGGCACCAGCGTGCGCGACAGGAAGTAGGACGCCAGCATGGCGAACACCACCGCTTCGGCCAGCGGCACGAACAGGAAGCGTGCCACGCCGGAGAGAAAGAACATCGGCACGAACACGATGCAGATGCACAGCGTCGAGACCAGTGCCGCCGAGCCGATCTCGCCGGCACCGACCCCGATCGCCTGGTTGAGCTCCGTGCCCATGTGCAGGTGGCGCTCGATGTTCTCGATCGTCACGATCGCCTGGTCCACCAGGATGCCCACCGAGAGCGCGAGGCCGCCCAGCGTCATCAGATTGAGCGTCTGGCCGAGCGCGAACAGGAGCAGGATCGAGGTCAGGATCGACAGCGGGATGGTCAGGCCGATGATCAGCGTGCTGCGCCAGTTGCCCAGGAAGAGCAGCACCATCGCTGCGGTCAGCAGCGCCGCGATCACGGCTTCGGCCACCACGCCGCGGATGGCCGCCTTGACGAACACCGATTGGTCGAAGAGCGGCGTGATCTTGATGTCCTGCGGCATCGATTGGGTCGCCACCGGCAGCAGCGCGCGCAGGTTGGACACGATGTCCAGCGTCGAGGCGCCGCCGTTCTTCAGCACCGACAGCAGCACGCCGCGCACGCCGTCCTGGCGCACCACGTTGGTTTGCGGCGAGAAACCGTCGCGCACGTTGGCGACATCGCGCAGGTACACGGTGGCGCCGTTGGCGGTGCGCACCGGCAGGTCGTTCAGGCCGGCGATCGCCTCGGGCGAGCCGTTCAGGCGCACGGCGTATTCGGTGCTGCCGAACTTGGCCGTGCCGGACGGCAGGATCAGGTTCTGTGCATTCACCGCATTGACCACGTCGTTGGGCGACAGGCCGCGTGCCTGCAGCGCCTGGGTGTCGAGGTCGACCGAGATCAGCCGGTTCTTGCCGCCGTAGGGATAAGGCACCGCCGCACCTGGGATGGTGATGAGCTGCGGGCGCAACTGGTTGACGGCCGAGTCGAACAGCGCGTTTTCCGCCCGCGTCGGACTGGACAGCGCGAGCTGGATCACCGGGATGCTGGAGGCGGAGTACTTGATCACCAGCGGCGGCGTGGTGCCGGGCGGCAATTGCCGGACCTGCGTCTGCATCGAGGCCACCACCTGGGCGATCGCAGTCTCGATGTTGGCGGTCGGCTGGAAGAAGACCTTGATCACCGACACGCCGGACAGCGACTGCGACTCGATGTGCTCGATGTCGCTCACCGTCGTGGTCAGGCTGCGCTCGGTGGTGCCGGTGATGCGGTTGCCCATCTCGTCGGGCGGCAGTCCGCCATAGTTCCAGATGATGCTGATCACCGGAATGTTGATTTCCGGAAAGATGTCGGTGGCCATCCGCAGCAGCACGAAAGGCGTTGCCAGCACGATCAGCATCGCCATCACGATGAAGGTGTATGGGCGACGCAGAGCCAGTTGGACCATGGGAACGACTTGTTACTTGCTGACCGGAAGGGGGCCATCATAAGGAGAGATGGCTGTCGATGGAGCCGACGGGTCGCTTTACGTTCCCTGTTGCAAATGACAGTTTTGACAGTATCGACGGAAGCAGAAGTCCGCCTCAGCCCGCGGGTGCGAGACCGAGCGCGTCGAAGACGCGAATGGCGGCATAAGCGTCGTTGGCGGCATAGCGCCGCTGCGCTTCACTGAGCTGGCGGCTGGCCCAGTTCGAGGTGGTCGCCTTGCGCGACTTGATGAAGCGTTGGTCGAAGACCAGCGCCACCGCCATCTTCACGCCGATCGACTGCCGATAGCCGCGGCGGCGGAACTCGTCGTCGATGTCGAACAGGCCGCCCGGTTCGATGCCGAAGCGCTGGCGGATCAGCGCCAGGTCGCTCGAAAGCCCGAAGCCGACCTTCTGCAGCTCGGCGGATGCCAGCAAGGCCGCCAGGACGCCATGGAACTCGCGGCGATGAAGCTGGAACAGCCAGGCTTCGTGGCGCGTCGCGAACTGCAGCAGGTGCGGTCCGCCAGAGACTTCTTTCTTCGCGAAGGTCGGCTTGGACTCGGTGTCGAAGCCGACCACCCGGGCTGCCCGCAGCGCCTCGACCGCCTCGTGGGCATCGCGCGCGGTCTCCACCACATGGATGTCCGGCAGGTCCAGGCCCTGGAAGGGCTCCAGCGCCAGGATCTGCTCGCGCTCGGGCAGGGGGTGCAGGCGGTCGTTCACGCGATCGGTCATGGTTGCGCTGCGCGCTGGATCTCGAGCACCGCGTCGGCGAACGCCCGCGGAGCCTCCTGCGGCAGGTTGTGGCCCACGCCCGGCACGATCCGGTGCGTGCGCGGCCCCGTGAATTGGCTGGCGCTCAGCCGGGCATCGGCGGGTGGCCGTACGCCGTCGTCGGCGCCGTCGAGGGTGAGGGCGGGCACCGTGACCGGCGGCTGCGCGGCCAGCCGGGCTTCGATGTCGGCACAGGCCGGGTCGCCCGGCACCAGCCCGAAGCGGTGCCGGTAGGAGTGGATCACCACCTCGACGAAATCGGGGTGATCGAAGGCGGCGGCCGTGCGCTCGAAGCTCGCATCGTCGAAGGCCCAGGTCGGCGACCACAGGCGCCAGAGCAGCCGCGCCATGCCGCGCCGGTCCTCGGCCAGGCCGGCACGGCCCCGCTCGCTGTGAAAGTAGTACTGGTACCACAG
>DASXKG010000036.1:0-1794 GCA_036496965.1 Variovorax sp. | reverse complement strand
CCTTATCCGATGGATTTCAGCGCCTGGTTCGAGGTGTACCTGGGCGACCGCTGGCACACTTTCGATGCCCGCCACAATACCCCGCGCATCGGCCGGGTCGTGATGGCGCGCGGCCGCGATGCCGCTGACGTGCCGATCACGATGGTCTTCGGCACCAACACGCTCGAGCGCTTCGACGTCACGACTCGCGAGGTGGTGCCGATGTCGGTGGCATAGCGCCGGCCGGCCGGCGCGGGCCTGTCAGGCGTTGGCGGTGCGGCTTTCTTCCGTCTTGCTCTTGCCCTGGGGCTTCAAGGCCTCGCCGAGCAGTTTCTGCGCCGCCCGATAGGCCAGGGGTTCGCCGATGCCCAGACGGGCCCGTGCCGCATCCAGGGGCTCGTGCAGCAGCGTTTCGTAGTCCTCGCCGGGCAGCCAGCGGGCCTTGCGTCCGGCTCGCCAGCCCTCGATCACGGCGCGGGCGAAGGCCGTGCCGCGCGTCACGCGCAGGCTCTTCAGCGACGCGGCCAGCGCGATGAAGGCCCAGCCCGGTCCGCCGCTCTGGGCGTAGCTGAAGGCCACCAGCGAGGCTTCGCCGAGGGTTTCGTCGGCCTTGTAGCCGGTCAGCACGTGCCAGATGTCGTGGATGTCGCGCATGCGCCGGCCGAACCAGGCATAGGGGTGCTCGACCAGCGGCTCGCCGTCGAGGTTGGAGATCTCGGCCAGGCCGGCGGCACTGTAGCCGGTTTCCTCGAGGAAGCTGCGATAGGCGGCGCCGAGGGTGCCCGGCGCGAAGCTGGCGACGAAGGCCGGATCGGAGAAGCGCTCGGCGAGTTCGACGCGCCGATACGCCAGCCTGGGGCCGCCCGGCGTGGCGAGCAGCCGCGCGTAATTCTTCTTCGCCACACCGCCGTTGAGCGCCCGCATGATGATGAACACCTGGGTGGTGTCGTCGCCGTTGGCGAGCAGCTTGCGAACGGCGCGCAAGGCGGTGGGGAAGTCGCGCTTGTAGTTGTCGACAGGGGCCATGGCTTCATTTCCTCGAAGATACGGGCCCGATCGTCGCATCCGGCGCCGGGAGACAATGTCGTTTGCCCGACATAAGGACGCAAAAAGTCGCCGTGACCGTGACCGTGACCGTGACCCCTCTTTCCACGTCCGACGCGCGCCTGCAGGCATTTCGCTCCAGCGCCTGGTTCGCCGCGCTGGCCGACGATCTGCAAGCCTGGCTGGCCGAGAATGCGAGCCCGCTGGCGCTCGCGCCCGGCCAGCGGCTGTTCAGCCGCGGCGAGGCCACCGAGGCCATGTACTTCGTGGTCGACGGCGCGATCCGCGTCACCAGCTTTTCCGCGGACGGGCGGGAAGCCCTGCTGACCTTCGCCGAAAACCCCCAGTGGTTCAGTGAATCCAGTCTGTTCGACGGCGCGCCGCACTCGCACGACGCCTGGGCGGAAAGCGACGCGCTGCTGCTGCGCATCGGCCAGCCGGCCTTTCTCGCCTTCCTGGAACGACATCCGGCGCACTGGCGGGCGCTGGGCGTGCTGCTGGCCCAAAAGCTCAAGCTGGCCTTCATCGGCCTCGAAGGCGTCGCGCTGCTCCCCTTGCCGACCCGGCTGGCACAGCGGCTGGTCGCGATCGCCACCGGCTACGGTGACTGGAACGGGCGCAACAAGCAGGTGATCGCGGTCCAACAGGACCAGTTGGGCGCGATGCTGGGCCTGTCCAGGCAGACGGTGAACCAGGTGCACAAGGATTTCGAGGCCCAGGGCCTGGTGCGCAGGACGCGCGGATCCGTCGAGATCGTGGACTTCGACCGGT
>DASXKG010000035.1:0-3284 GCA_036496965.1 Variovorax sp. | reverse complement strand
CCGCCGCCGACACCGCCGGCCTGCCCTACACCGACACCCTGCCCGGCTTCGCGCCCTTCGTGCGCGGCCCGCAGGCGACGATGTACGCCGTGCGTCCGTGGACCATCCGCCAGTACGCGGGCTTTTCCACCGCCGAGGAATCCAACGCGTTCTACCGCAAGGCGCTCGCCGCCGGCGGCCAGGGCGTGTCGGTGGCCTTCGACCTGGCGACCCACCGCGGCTACGACAGCGACCATCCGCGCGGCACCGGCGACGTCGGCAAGGCCGGCGTGGCGATCGATTCGGTCGAGGACATGAAGATCCTGTTCGACCAGATCCCGCTGGACAAGGTCAGCGTCTCGATGACCATGAATGGCGCCGTGCTGCCGGTGCTGGCCGGCTACGTGGTGGCGGCCGAGGAGCAGGGCGTGGCGCAGGACCAGCTGAGCGGAACCATCCAGAACGACATCTTGAAGGAGTTCATGGTCCGCAACACCTACATCTTCCCGCCCGCGCCGAGCATGCGGATCATCGGCGACATCATCGAGTACACGGCGCAGAAGATGCCGAAGTTCAACTCGATCTCGATCAGCGGCTACCACATGCAGGAAGCCGGCGCCAACCAGGCGCTCGAGCTGGCCTTCACGCTGGCCGACGGCAAGGAGTACGTGAAGACCGCGCTGGCCAAGGGCCTGGACGTCGACGGTTTTGCCGGCCGGCTCAGCTTCTTCTGGGCCATCGGCATGAACTTCTACCTGGAGGTCGCCAAGATGCGCGCCGCGCGCCTCCTGTGGTGCCGGATCATGAAGGAATTCGAGCCGAAGAACCCCAAGAGCCTGATGCTGCGCACGCATTGCCAGACCTCGGGCTGGTCGCTGACCGAGCAGGACCCCTACAACAACGTGGTGCGCACCACCATCGAGGCCATGGCCGCGGTGTTCGGCGGCACCCAGAGCCTGCACACCAATGCGCTGGACGAAGCCATCGCGCTGCCGACCGAGTTCAGCGCCCGCATCGCGCGCAACACCCAGCTCATCATCCAGGAAGAGACCCACATCACCAACGTGATCGATCCCTGGGCCGGCAGCTACATGATGGAGAAGCTCACCCAGGACATGGCCGACGCGGCCTGGGCCATCATCGAGGAGGTCGAGGCGATGGGTGGCATGACGAAGGCGGTCGACAGCGGCTGGGCCAAGCTCAAGATCGAGGCCGCCGCGGCGGACAAGCAGGCGCGCATCGACTCCGGCCGCGACGTGATCGTGGGCGTCAACAAGTACAAGCTCCAGAACGAGGACACGCACGACATCCTGCAGATCGACAACGTCAAGGTGCGCGACGGCCAGATCGCCAAGCTGAAGGCCATCCGCGCCCAGCGGGACGCGAAGGCGGTGCAGGCCGCGCTCGATGCGCTGACCGCGGCGGCCGACAGCGGCCAGGGCAATCTGCTGGCGCTGTCCATCGATGCGGTGCGCGCCCGCGCCACGGTCGGCGAGATCAGCGACGCACTCGAGAAAGTCTACGGCCGCCATCGCGCCGACACGCAGAAGGTCACCGGCGTCTATGCCGCGGCCTACGATTCGGCCGAAGGCTGGGAGGCCTTGCAGCACGAGATCGCTGCCTTCGCCGAAGCGCAGGGCCGGCGCCCGCGGGTGATGATCTCCAAGCTCGGCCAGGACGGCCACGACCGCGGCGCCAAGGTGGTGGCGACCGCCTTTGCCGACCTCGGCTTCGACGTCGACATGGGGCCGCTGTTCCAGACCCCCGAGGAATGTGCGCGCCAGGCGATCGAGAACGACGTGCATGCCGTGGGCGTCAGCACCCTGGCCGCCGGCCACAAGACGCTGGTGCCGGCGATCATCGAGGAACTCAGGAAGCAGGGCGCCGACGACATCATCGTCTTCGTCGGCGGCGTGATTCCGCGCCAGGACTACGACTTCCTGTACGAGGCGGGCGTCAAGGGCATCTACGGCCCCGGCACGCCGATTCCGGCCAGCGCCAAGGACGTGCTCGAGCAGATTCGCGCCGCTGTCGCGGCCTGAACATGGCGCCGGCTCGAATCCCGGTCACGGCGCAGCTGCTGGCGACCTCGGAAGGTGCCGCGCAGCGCCGCGCCATCGCCAAGGCGATCACGCTGCTGGAGTCCACCCGCGCCGACCACCGCGTGCAGGCCGACGAACTGCTGACGGCGCTGCTGCCGCTGGCGGGCCGATCGTTCCGGCTCGGCATCTCGGGCGTGCCGGGCGTGGGCAAGTCCACCTTCATCGAAACCCTGGGCCTGCACCTGATCGGACTGGGCCATCGGATCGCGGTGCTGACGGTCGACCCCTCGTCCAGCGTGTCGGGCGGCTCGATCCTCGGCGACAAGACGCGCATGGAACAGCTCTCGGTCCACGAGCGCGCCTACATCCGGCCCAGCCCCTCGTCCGGCACGCTGGGCGGGGTGGCCGAGAAGACGCGCGAGGCGATGCTGGTCTGCGAGGCGGCCGGCTACGACATCGTGATCGTCGAGACAGTCGGCGTCGGCCAGAGCGAGACCGCGGTCTCGGGCATGACGGACATGTTCGTGCTGCTGCAGCTGCCCAATGCCGGCGACGACCTGCAGGCGATCAAGAAGGGCGTGATGGAGCTGGCCGACCTGGTGGTCATCAACAAGGCGGACATCGACCCGGACGCCGCCACGCGGGCCCAGGCCCAGATCACGTCGGCGCTGCGCCTTTTCGGCCACCACGGCAATCCGGCCCATGCGCACCTCATGCGTGCGGCCCATGCCAGGCCCGGATCGCCCGAGGCCGAGCTGCGCTTCTGGCAGCCGGCGGTGATCCAGCTGAGCGCGCTGCTCGGCACCGGCGTGGCCGCGTTCTGGGATACGGTGCTGCAGTTCAAGGCACTGCAGACGGCCAACGGCCGGCTCGCCACGCGGCGCGAGAAGCAGGCCCTGGCATGGATGTGGGAGCGCATCGACGCCGGGCTCAAGCACGCCTTTCGCCACCATCCGCGGGTGCGCGAGTTGCTGCCGCACGCCGTCGCCCAGGTGGCGGCGGGCACGCTTCCCGCTTCGGCCGCTGCGCGCAACCTGCTGGCCGCGCAGGCCGGTATCTCCTAGCAGCCCTCTTTCTCACCGAACAACATCAACTCTTCCCACGGGACCTCATGAAAGAAATCCTCGAACAACTGGAAATGCGCCGCGCCCAGGCGCGGCTGGGAGGCGGGCAGAAGCGCATCGACGCCCAGCATGCCAAGGGCAAGCTGACGGCGCGCGAGCGCATCTAGCTGCTGCTGGACGACCACACCTTCGAAGAGTG